>NZ_JBSFJX010000105.1:0-28167 GCF_053598275.1 Streptomyces sp. NPDC001156
GTCATGGTGGAGACGTCTCAGCCAGACCCGGGCCCGCAGCAGCCACTACAAACGCCGAGGCCACATCCTGCAACTGTGATTGCAGTACTAGGGCGGCAGCGCGCAGCACGAAGATCCTCATGCTCACGCACGAGACGATCGCGGGCGAACTTGGCTACCAGCGACCCCACCAAGCCTTCCGGCGCAACGAGTCCTATGTGAAGAAGGAGGACCACGTCATGGCCTTCTTCCTGGACGTCCTGGAACCCGCACTACTCCATCACCAGAACAAGCGCTACGGCGCGATGTTCGACGTGCTCGGCCACCGCTCGCTTCTCACCTCACCCGCGGACAAACACGCCTGGGCAGCCCTCCTGAAAGAGCTGGTGGAGACCCGAGAGGGTGGCACGGTCGGCGACGTCCTCGACCTCTGCCTGAGGCAACAACTGTTTGATGTCCTAGGGAAGGTCAGCGAACGCCACCGTAAGTCCGTTTCACCGGCTGACAGTGACGCGCAGGCCGGAAATGACGCCAAGGCCAAGGCGCGAGCAGAAGAGCACGACGCCCTGCGGGCTGTTCCGTACGCCCAACTGTTGGCGCTGCATGACCACTTGGGCGGTGGCACACACTTCGCGACGCAGCACGGAGTCAAAGGGCAGGAGTTCGACAGAGTGCTCGCCGTCATCAGCAAGGGCCACACTCACTTCCAGATCCCCGAGATGCTGGCGAACTTCTCCCGACGTCAGGAACTGCAGGGCAAGGAGCGGGAAGCCTTCGTCAGGGCACGAAACCTCTTCTACGTGGCCTGTTCGCGGGCCAAAGAGCACCTGGCCCTTCTTTTCACCACGAAGCTCGAACCTGCCGCGCTCGACACCCTCCAGGGGTGGGTGGGTGCCTCGCGGATCATCTCACTGCGGTTTGATGGGGACTCTGTGACGAGCGAGCGGGAAGCAAACGACTCTGTCTCGCTAACGACCTCGTGCACGGTTGGCCGTGGCTCGGCGCCCGGGTAGCTCGTTGAACTGGGCATGATGGGGGCCGGGGCACGTGAGTTGATTGTGGCGGAGTACCGGGTCACCGGGCTGTAGGGGCTGGGGCGAAGCACAGGTTCGTCTTCGTCGACCGGTTGCTGGCCACGTTGGTGAGTCTGCGTCATGGCACCACGCATGACGTGCTGGCCTGCTGGTTCGGCGTGGACCGCTCCACCATCACCCGTGCCATCGGCGAGGTCCGGCCCCTGCTCGTGCAGCGGGGCTGCACCGTCGCACCGGGCATCCGGCTGGGCACCCTCGCCGAGGTCGTCGAATTCCTGGGCGTCGACGGTCGGACCGGGATCATCGATGGCACGGAGATCCGTGTGCGGCGCCCGGCCGCAGGCCGCAAGGACCGGGACAAGTTCGTCTCCGGCAAGACCAAGCAGAACGCGGTGAAGGCCATCCCTCACGGATGCGGACGGGCGCGTGCTGTTCTGCAGCCCGGTCCGGCCGGGCAGCTGCGCCGACATCACCCAGGCCCGACAACTCGGACTGGCCCAGCTCCTGGCCGACGGCCCGTTCACGGAGATCCTCGCCGACGCCGGCTACCAGGGCATGGGCGCGCAGACCGGCGGACGCGTGGTGACGCCACCCCATCGCAAGTTCAAGAAGAACGCTCCCGCCTGGTACGAGGAACGGCACGAACTCCAGCGGAAGGCGCACTCCTCACGGCGTATCCGCGTCGAGCACGGCATCGCCCACATGAAGAATTGGCGGGCTCTCGCCCGCCATCACGGCCGACGTGGACACATGAGTGACATCGTCCAAGCCGTCGCCGGACTGCTCTCACGCCAACAGACCGCCACCCGCGACGACGCCCTTCGAGCGTGAACACCGACAATGCCACACACCTCGACGTGCCACGGCTAACCGTGCACGAGGTCGTTAGGTGCAGGTCGGGCTGGGTACCAGATCTGGGGACCAGTGGTAGCTGCATGCAAGTGGGCCAGCCGAAAGGGAGACTCGGCGATCCGGCTTGAGCGGTCACGGGCAGCGCTGTGGCCAGTGCTGGGTGCAGATCATGGTGGGAAGAACCGTGGATCTGCTGGGGGAATGGCTGTGTTGGTGCGTCCTGATCGTCGGATTGGAACGGTGGCAAGGCCAAGGCGTTGCCCATCGAAGCAATTGACAGGCGCCTTCGCGCGGCAGGGCTGACGTCATGGCCGACACGCGGGCACGGCGCATCTTGCTGAGGCGGCCCTGGGTGCGAAATCGTGGACGGAAGGTGCTCCCTGTCTCACGTGCCTCGGCGAGGGGCGAAGAGAGCGGATCAGACCCTCCTCAGCCTGGGGCGCAGTCTTGGGGACCATTTGGGGACCACACGGTGTGCGCAGTCCCGAACGGCAGGGCCGTCCACGCACAATAAGCGCCTCAATAAAGTCTGTTATATCCAGAAAATACCCATGGCCCTCACTCCTGGGGGTCAAGGGGTCGCAGGTTCAAATCCTGTCGTCCCGACAGTGATGTCGGACGTTTCTGCGGGTCGGGGCTCTCTTCGGAGGGCCTCTGGTGTGTCAGTGGGAGCAGTTTGGGAGCTCTCTATCGCTCCCCGTGCTCGCACCGTTCCCAGTCGCCGTCGCCAGCGTCAACTGACGTTGAGTGGTCATCGCGCGATCCGGTCGAGATGGTTGCGCTCTCGGAGCGGGTGACCTACTGCTCCCTCCTCCCTCTTACTGGTCAAGAGGTCGGCTTGCTCCCAGTCCTTCAACGAGGGTCGTGTGGAGGGTCGACCCCATGTCTGATTTCGTCGCCCGCAGGGCGCGCACTTCACGTGGCTGCCTCGGGCCGCACGTGGAGTACTCGCTAGCCGCAGGTTTGAGTCGCCGTGGCTGGTAAGAGCAGCAACCTGTGCCGCTCGGAAAGCTGCCGCTGCAGGTCACATGTCGTCATGAGGTGACTTTCTGCTGGGTCGAAACGGGGCCGAAGGTGCCCGGCTACTTCTCGGGCACGGCAAGGACGTACGTCCCCTTGGCTGGCACCACTCCCACGAGACCGCGCTCCTTCAGGTCCCGCACTGCTCGCCGGATGGTCCCGAGTGCAGCGCCGTACTCCTCGCAGAGCAGGCGCTCGCCGGGGAGGCGAGCACCGACAGGGAGCCTGCCTGTACGGATCTGCTCAGTGATGTCCTCGGCAATCTCCGCCCATCGGTACTTCGGGAGCTCCGTCATGATCTAGACCGTGCCACGGCAAGAAGGAGTCTGCTCAGCCAGGCTGCGGAATGACGCGGCGTGACGCGGTATGACGCAGTATCCTCGAAAACCCAGGACCCCGGCGACGGAGGCAACCCGTCCCGGGGCGTGGCCCCGGCATACGAGGAGTCGAGACAATGCGGACCCTACTGGCAGCCCTTCGGAGGCTGATCCTGCCTGGCAGCGGGAAGTGTCGCCGGACCCCCGTTCCAGCCGACTCAAGTCCGGTCGTTCTGTCGGCCCCCCGCATCGCCGTCGAGCGCCGGCGTCCGATCAACACGTTCGATGTCCTCACGGTCGACGACATGCAGGTTGTCCGTCCGTACGTACTTCTTCACGAGAGGGAGCAGGAGCGTCAACGTCAGCCCGAGCGGCGTACCGATCTGCTCATGGCTGCGGCTGGCTGCGATCATCCCGGTGCGGGGGTGGCGGTGTGAGCTCCTTCGAGCCAACCGAGCTTCGCCGTCTCCCGTGGTCTGCTGAGAACGGCGGCGATGCCTTCGTTACGGCGGGCGATGGCATTATCAACGACGTCGCGGATGCCGCAGAGGCGGCGATGTTGGAGGTCGCTGAGAGCGACGCGAAGCGCGCAACCGACTTGGCGGATGCCCCGTACGTCTCGCGAGCCGAACTCACCTTGGCCGTTCGCTACCTCACTCGTGCCATCGAGGACGCCGTGAAGGTGGCGCAGTTGCGTGGCGAGCGCTTGCCTCCTCCGGGCGATACTGAGCGAACGATGGGCGCCCTTCTGCGCGCCTCGCTACGCCTCCCGTAGAACCGACGACTCTCCGCCGATGGAGCCGTTTCGAAGCCCTGCTCTCCGCCAAGGACAGGGCTTCGTCATGCCCTCTAATCCGCACCGGCGCGGGAAGGCGGGCCAGCGGCTGGGCCATGCCATGGGCCCCGCACGGTACTTGCGGATAGTTCTCGAACGTGGCGGCGATGGTCTCGAGAACCGCGCCGGTGAGGGCGATCGGCTCATCGAAGTAAAACCAGACGGCCTGCGCTGGTCCCCGGAGGTGTACAGCAGGAGCTCATCGCACGCAGCAGGTCCCGGGCGATGAGCGTGGTCAGAAGCCGCTCGGTGGGCCTGTGCACTGACCACGTCTCATCCGACTGCTGTGCACTGCGCACTGCCACGACCGCTTCCGGCTTCGGCTGCGTACCGGCCCGAAAGGCCAGGTCCACACGCGGGGCCTTGGACGGCGCAAGCGATTCCTGCGCACTGCCCGCTTCCTCCGCACTGCTGCCGCGCAGTCACGCATCGAGAAACCGATGCGTACCGGGCCGGGTTGGCGATCGCGCTCGTCTCCACTGTGGGCGGCTGCGTATCGGTGGCTTCTTGTACCACCGTCGCCGGTGCGGCAGCGTGCCAGAGCGACCGCCCCGGCCGCCACGGCGACCCACGCCCCCAGTTGCGTCCGACGGACCCGCCGCATCTGCTGAGCGGGCCCCTGCGGCCATCGGTGGGGCGACGTGCCCCTCCAGGACTTGCTTGGCAGGTGACATTCCGAACTCCCCAGGTGAGAACGGATTGCTGCTCTGCCCTGAGACAACCCGTCGACCTCGACCCGACCACCGACCACGCAGGCCCGGACACGTTCACGACGGGGACACAAATCCGTGGTCGGGGTGATGGTCGGTCCAAGCCGTGACCCCGACCACGCTTGGACAGCGCCTGGAGACCTCCGCCCCGGACGCAGTCGGCGGCGGCCAGTCGACTCTCCCCATGCGGCTCGCGGGGAACGGCCGTCACGTTCCTGCGCAGACCTGACGTGGCATCTGCCACGGGGACCGAGTGCGCACCAGTGCTCGTTGTGCAACGACGGGAGCCGACACGTACACCCGCTTGCGCAACTGCCCACGCCATTCGACTGCGCAATACCTCACGCATTTCTCGTGCTGGCTGTAGCAGTTGCGGTTGCGCGGCGTCGACGGGTGGGCCGACCATGCGTGGTCGGGCCTGACCACGAGGCCGGCCACGGCAGCGCAGCAGGCATGTTGCCGGATCGCGCCGGCCTGGTCGGAGGTGAGGTGACGGCATGGATCTCACGTCGTCCGACGGGGCCAGTCACCTCTCTCCGGAGCGGGGATCCGCCGCGTTTTGATGGCTGCGACCTGCCGACTAGTTGTGCGCGCGCTGGTTTGAGGGCACTGGAGGGGTACGGCTGCCTCGTCCGCGAGCGCCTGCGGCGGCCGGACGGCGCCTTGGGCGAGATCGTCTACTCCATCACCGGCTGCCCTGCATCTGTCGACGCCAGCTTCGCGGATGCGGCCTGGACTTTCGCGGTCACGTCGGCTCGCGATTCCTAGCGCGGCGATGAAGCCGGGATCCCCGTAGCGTGTCATGGCAGGCGATCAGTTTACCAAGCTCGCACATGGCCTCTGCCGCGACCACCATGTGTTGTTCAAGGCAAAGGGCCTGTTCGGGCTCGTCAGCATGCACCATGTTGTTCGCCTGCTTGGTGAAATCGTTCCGTTTGGGGGTCAACACGCCAGATCCCGCGACATCTCATGCGCCTACCCTTGCGTCTTCTCATGCGACATCTCTTGCAACAACTCTTGCCTGATATTGATCAGGGCTGGCGCGTTTCGGCAGGTCACCAAGCTTTTTGAGGCGTGGTCGGGCTCTGACATCCCCTCTGCTGCCTCTTTTCCCACGCCGATTGACGGATGAGGGAGGGGTGTGGTGCGGGCGTGATTGAGCGACAGCCTCGGGGATTGGCGGGGCATGCTGCTCGATTGCGCGCCGGCAACCCGTCGCGCTCGGGCCCGGTGTGGGGATGCCTTGAGGCGGGCCAGGCAGGAGGTGTATCTCCTCGCTCGGCCGACGGGTGTAGCGCCTCGTAGGCCTCCAGCCCTCAACCTCCACGGCGCATGGTGCACAGGCCCCCAGCCATCCTGCGGCTGAGGTGCTGCTGCCGGGCGCCCCAGACGTTGCCGATTTCGTACCCATCGCTCCGGCGGACGGGCTGCTGCACATCCGTACCCGGGCCAAGAGCCCCGGCCACAACGGCGTACGCGAGCGCGCCTTCGCCGTGCTGAAGTACGAGCACCTCTACCGGCTGGGGATCGAGGACCTCAGCACACTCGCCCGCGAGGACGAGCACTACCGGCACGTCTTCAACCGCATCCACTCGCACGAGGCCCCGGCCGGCCACGCCCGCTCGAGGTCTACCGCGACCAGCCCCTGCATCCCCAATTTTCAAGCCCAGATCACTGAGCCAAAAGCTTGACGCGAGACACATGGCACGGCCTCCAGCCCGTGCTGCGTCGCGGCCTCGGACAGCTGGACGCTGGTGTTGGCTCGCCGCGCAGATGTGAGGAACTCCGGCGCCTGTGCGATCCGGTTCATCGCTGGGTTCCACATCCGTGCTGGCGGCGCGGCAGCCCATGTGCGAAGTGATGCAAAGTCGGCTGTACGCGGGCCGAGTCGGGGGTCGAGGTGGCGCAGCAGGGCGGGGCCGGGTGGTCCTCGCGACCCAGACGCGGTCGGGGTCAGTGTCCTGGCCGCCGTGCCAGGCGAACGGCCTGTCGCTCGCCTGGGCGACGATCTCGGTGGAATTTCAGAACGGGCCTTCCGTATCCGGCGTGGGATGCGATATTCGCCGCGAGATGTACGGCAGTTCGGTGAGCCCGAGTAGGAGCGCCAGAGAGGTGTTGGCCTCCTCCTCCCACGTCGTCGCCCAGAAAAGGTCGAACGGAAGCGAGGCCAAGGCCGGCCCATGCTCGGGGTTGAGCCACACGCAGCGACTTGGGCGTGAGGTCTCATAAGCCAGCATATGCGCTGACCTGCGCGTTTGCCTGCTATTGTTGATCTTTGTCCGAACCTGTCACCGGTTCTCCAGCCGGGCCGCCAGTTCGCCGGGGAGAGCGTCCCGGTTCGCACAGGTGACGGCGATGAGTTCGACGCCGGGGCGCCGTTTCAGGGCGTCGGTGAACGGGTCGCTGTGCGCGTGAACGGTCGCGATGACATCAGTGTCGGCCTCGAACACGGACCGGGCAACCTCCCTGAACGAGGCAGAGGCCAACTCCATCCGCCCGAGCTCGTCGATGAGCACGAGCTGTCCAGGCACCGGACCCGCCGAAGCGGACGTCAGCGCCGGCAGCGCCTCCTGGTCCATCACGTCCAGGTTGACGCCGTATTTTCCTACCCTCGGCGGTCCCGGGAAGTCGACATGGGCGAGCACGGCGCGGTGTCCCGCCGCCGTCTGTGGAGCGAAACCGACCCGGGCGCCGTCCTGCCGGATCTCCTCCGTGGTGAAGCCGACGATGGCGCGGCTGGGCAGAAGCACGGCCAGTCGGCGGACGGCGGTCGTCTTACCCACACCGGGGCGTCCCTCCAACAGGATCCTCGTCCGCATTTCGTACTCCCTCTCGGGTCGGCGTGCTTCCATGAGGGTTCCAGCGGGAAGGGCCTCGCTGCCCCAACTGGGCTGATCGGGTGTGTCTTGTGCGCCCACCTGGTGATGTTCATACGGTTCACCGGGTAGAGCGGCGCCCATGACCGCAATTGAGCTCAGCAGCACGGCGTTCGGCGACCGTCAGATGATTCCACGCCACCACAGCGTGGAGGGGGACGACATCTCGCCTCCCTTGACCTGGTCGACGGCACCGGAGGGCACACCGGAGCTGGTCCTGGTCTGCGAAGACCCAGGCGCGCCGGGAGGGACGTTCCTCCACTGGCTGGTCACGAGCATCGCCCCGGACAGTTCCGGTGTCGGCAAGGGCGAGGTGCCTGCGGGCGGCCACGCGTGGCCCAACGACTTCGGACGAGTGGGCTGGGGCGGTCCCATGCCTCCGCTCGGACGCGGTCCACGCCGCTGACGTCCGGACCGGCACGTCGCCCGGCCCGGACGTCAGCGCTGCGCACTAGCCGACGCTGATCGAAACCCTGTCGTCCCGACGGCGCGAAGGGCCTTCACGGGCAGGGGCCTGTGGGGCCCTCCGCGTGCGAGGTGCCGTCACAGCCAGCCCCGGCGGGCCGCGTGCCAGGCGAGTTGCATGCGGGTGGCCGCACCCGCGAGTTCCATCATGTGCTGGATGCGGCGCTGCACGGTGCGCCGGCTCAGCCCCATCTGCGTCGCGATCGCCTTGTCCGCCACACCGGCGACCAGCAGGGCGAGCAGCCGCAGGTCGGTGGCGGTCAGCGGATCGGGACCGGTCACCCCGTCGGTTCCGGAGACCGTCCCGCTGTCGTCGACGCCCAGCGGGACGGCGTCCTCCCAGTAGCGTTCGAAAAGAGCGATCAAGGCGGCGAGCAGATTGCTGTCCCGGACCAGGGCCGCGGTGGGCTCCTCGGCGCTGCCGCGCGGCCCGCCCGGCACGAGCGGGCAGACGGCGATGGAGCGGTCCGCGATCGCCAGGCGCAGCGGCAGATGCGGTACCGCGCGGGCGGTCTCTCCGGCGCGCACGCCCGCCACCACGTTGTCGACGGCCCCCTCGTCGTCGAAGAAGGCCTTTTCGTACACGACGCGGTAGCGCACCCCACGGGCCAGGGCGTCGAACTCCGAGGTGTTGCTGCCCGAGGGCATGGCCACGTACTGGGCCTTGCAGAACCAGAGCATCTCGTCGTGGGCGCTCGCCTGGATCTGGCGCAGATGCTGGCGCAGCGCCTCCGCGCCGGTGATGACCTCGATCAGCTCGCCGGCGTCCTGCCTGCGCATGGTGTCCCGGTAGGACTCGAGCAGACTGGTGGCCTCGGCCCGGGCGAGGTCCAGCGCATCGGCGCTGCGCTTCAGCCTCGGCAGGAGCGCCACGTCGGGGGGAGTGGCCCGGAAGAACCGCGGCCTGCCGTCCGTGTGGCTCGCCATCCCCTTGGAGGCCAGCGTGTGCAGGACATGAGCGGCCTCTGCCTCGTTCAGTCCCGTCCTGTGGGCGACATCGGTGGCGGAGGCCCGCCCTGACGTCACGAGCAGCCGGTACACCGACTCCTCGACATCCGAGACCCCAGCGGCCTCCAGCGCCACGGCGCCCTCCCCGAGACCGGCAGCTTATCGGTTGAGCACCGTACTACACGGAATGGCAAATCGGTGGGTGAGGGTCCGGCCGCCGCCCCCTCGCCCACCGCTGACCGCCTCACAGAGGGCGGGCCTTTTTGCAGGTGGGCGCGCTGTGTCGGCTGCCGGACGGTGTCACCCGAGGGTCCCGCGCCGGGATGCGCAGCGTCACATTCGCGATGCCGTGCATCCGGGACGGCCTGCTGACGACCGCGCTGAATCAGCGGTGCGCGGAAAGGCCCTGACCGCTGGCGCACCGGGCGGCAGGAGGCTCCGCGTTGAGCGCCTGGAGGCGCCGCCCCTCAGCACAGCGTGGCGACCGCCGTGCGGTGGAGGAGGTCCTGGGCTCGGTCCCACGACAGGCCGTTCTCGACCACGAGGGTGCGCCAGCCCGACGGGCCGAACCAGAACCACAGCAGGTCCGCCGTCTCCTCGACCGAGTACGGGGGACGCGGTTCGAGAATGTGCAGATGGCGAGCGGCGGCGCCCAGTACCGAGCGATAGACCGCGGTGTAGCGATCCCAGAGCTCCTCCCCGTTCTCGTGGACCGGCAGCGCCTTGCGGATCGACTCGTGCACCGTGAACTGGCTCTCGTTGCCGAAGCGCGTGCCACGGGCGAGCCGTTCGAGGACCGCCTGGGGCGTGCGCAGCGCGAGCAGGTCCGCCAGGGACTGCTCGTAGCCGGAGTCGCGCTCGCCCTGTTCGACGATCCGGTCCAGGATGTCGCCCTTGCTACCGACGCTCGCGAAGACGGTCTTCGGTGCGACGCCGGCGGCCGAGGCGATGTCCGCGACGGTCACCCGGCCGTACCCGCGCTCGGCGAACAGTTCCGTGGCCCGCTCGAGGATCAGGGCACGGGTCCGCGCGGCGGCCTGCTCGCGCAGCGGGGAGACATAGCGGCGAGGAGAGGACATGCCGTCATCTTAGTGAAAGTGATCACATGATTGCACTATTCATTAGGCGCCTTATAACCTCAATCGGAGGAGCGGGCGGTGGAACAGGGGATGCCCCGTGCTGCCCCGTCCGTCCCCGCGACCGAGGCGCACGCCTCGCACGACCGCTGAAAGGCATGGAAGCAATGGGTATGGATGCCACGGAGCTGGCCGACGGGCTCTTCCGGGTCCTTGCGACCGGAGATCCGGCGCTGGCACTGGATGTGGTGCACGAGGACTTCCGCAACCGCGAAGCGGCCGTGGCACCTCAGGCCTGCGCGCTCCGCGGACCCGCGGGCACCCTCGCCTCGGGTGCGTGGATGCGGTACGCCTTCAGCGACCTGCGCTTCCCCGTCCTCGGCGTCGCCCGCAACGACGACCAGGTCTGGGTACGGCTGCGCATGCAGGGCCGTCACACCGGCGCGTTCGTCCGGTTCCGCGACGGCGCGCTCGACCAGGCCGTGCCCCCCACCGGCCGTGAGATCGACTACGAGCAGATCCATGTGCTCGACCTGCGCGACGGCAAGGTCGTCGGACATGAGGCGGTGCGTGACGACATCACCATGCTCGGTCAGCTCGGTGTCTTCCCTCCGGCTCCGCCCACCGCGTTGCGCATGCTCGCCTGGCGGGTGACCGGACGCGCGGCCCGCGCGGCCGCCGAGGTCGCGGCGGAGGCGGCCGAGGCGGCCGCGTCGCTGAAGGGGTGACGGGGCGCGCACGGCACGCCGGAAGCCCAAGCAGCCGCTGCCCGAACGAGGGCATGGCCGCCTACTGCGCGTTCGGCGGGAGGCTGTCGTCGGGTCCGCCGGCCCGGGGCCTCAGTCCCGGCGGCCCGGGCCGGCTGACCCGCCGCTCAGGCCAGATAGCCGACGTGGGCCAGCGCCTGTTTGAGCAGCACGCCCTGCCCGCCCGGCATGTCGTTCTGCACCAGGGCCGAGGCGGCTTCCTGCGGGCTGAACCACACGAGGTCGAGCGCGTCCTGGCGAGGGCGGCAGTCGCCGGCGACCGGCACGATGTAGGCGAGGGCCACCGCGTGCTGGCGGGGGTCGTGGAACGGTGTGATCCCTTGGGTCGGGAAGTACTCGGCGACGGTGAAGGGCTGCAGGGACGGGGGGACGCGGGGGAGCGCCACGGGCCCCAGATCCTTCTCCAGATGACGCAGCAGGGCGTCGCGGACCCGCTCGTGATGCAGGACCCGCCCGGAGACGAGCGTGCGGCTGACGGTCCCGTCGGGACCGATCCGCAGCAGCAGTCCGATGCTGGTGACTTCACCGCTGTCGTCGACGCGCACAGGCACGGCTTCCACGTACAGGATGGGCATACGCGCACGCGCGAGCTCGAGTTCGTCGGGACTCAGCCAGCCGGGCGTGGTTTCGGTCGTGTCGGGCATTGCCCGATCGTACGGTCCACACCTCGTGTTGTCCGCGTGTCTGTCCAGGTCAGCCGCAAGTCACACGGACGGGAGCCGATCCGTCCCCCGACGCGGTGATGGCGCCCGGGCACATGCGGTCTCCGGGCGGGGTCTGCCGCCGCTCCGGTGGGGGCGAAGCCGGCCGGTACGCACCTCACGCCCCGTCGCCCGGGCTCGGCAGAGCTTCCCGCAAACGGCGCAGGTCGTCCGCCGGGCGGCCCAGACCGTTCAGGCCGAGCCGCGCGGCCTCCGTCCGGGCGTCCGGGTGCGTGGTGAAGGCGAGATCCAGTGCCTCGCGCACCATCCACTGCTGATAGGCGAGCAAGCGGACCGCGTGGAGCTTGGCGTCGAGGAGGTCGGGGTCCGTCACCGGCAGCCGCCGCAGGCGCCCGAGCAGCCGCTGCAGGGCGACGCTCTGCCGGCCGCAGTCCCGGGCGACCTGTGCGGAGACGGGTCCCGGTTCACCGCAGGCGGCCACCGCGCTGTCCGTCGCGACCTGGGTCGCGAGCGCCTCGTCGAGAAGGCCGGTCAGCGCCTCCAACTGGGCGGCGCGCGGGATGGGCTCCACATCCCAGACGTACCCCGCCGGACCGCGGGACGATCCCGCCGGCTTCCGCGCCGAGGAGCGAACAGTGCGCTGACGGAACCGACCGCGTGCGCTACCGGGCCACACGCGTGCACCGCGGATCTCTAGGGTCGTGCCCGGCCGAGTGGTCAACCGGCTCCCGCCCCCCGACACTGGGTGCTGAACCGTAGGTGGCCGGGCTGATCGGCCTGCACTTCGGCTCAGGAGACGATGCTGTGAATTCCTTTTCACCGGGCTTCCGCGGGCGCGCCCGCTCCTTGGCGGAGCGGCTGCCTCCCGGGCAGTACCCGACCGAGTCGTTCCCCGTGCTGTCCGCGGGGCCCACGCCGCGCGTCGCTGCCGAGGACTGGACGTTCACCGTGACCTCGGAGCTCGGTGAGGCACGCAGCTGGACCTGGGACCAGATGATGGCCCTGCCGCAGCAGGAGACCGTCCAGGACATTCACTGTGTGACGCGGTGGTCGAAGTTCGACACGCACTGGCGCGGAGTGCCCCTCGACGCCTTCCTGGAGGACGTCGAGACGGCCGCGGACTATGTCGTCGTCAGCAGCTACGGCGGTTACACGACCAACCTCCCACTGGAGGACCTGCTCGACGGCAAGGCCTGGATCGCCCACACGTACGACGGCTACCCCCTCTCACCCGAACACGGCGGACCCGCACGCCTGCTCGTGCCGCACCTCTACTTCTGGAAGTCCGCCAAGTGGGTGCACGGGCTGCGGCTGACCCTGGAGGACGATCCCGGCTTCTGGGAGTCGGTCGGCTACCACAACTACGGCGACCCGTGGCGCGAGCAGCGCAACTGGGGGGACTGACCGTGCGCATCCCGTGGCTGAGGGCGCGGCTCGTCGAGCGGCGGTCGCAGACCCCCACCGCCCGCTCGCTGGTCTTCGACGTGCCCGGCTGGCCCGGCCATCTGGCGGGTCAGCACGTCGACGTACGACTCACCGCCGACGACGGCTACCAGGCGGTGCGCAGCTACTCCCTGGCCGCGCCCGCCGACGGCGAGACGATCGAGCTGGGCGTGCAGGCCGTGCCCGACGGGGAGGTCTCGCCCTACCTGGCCGACGACCTGCCGCCGGCGGCGGACGTTGAAGTCCGCGGGCCGCTCGGCAACTGGTTCGTGTGGCGCACCGGACAGACCGACCCGGTGCTCCTGGTGGCCGGCGGCTCCGGTGTCGTCCCCCTGGTGGCCATGATCCGGGCACATCGTGAGGCCGACTCACGCAGCCCCTTCCATCTGCTGTATTCGGTGCGCACGCCCGAGGACGTCTGGTACCGCGACCACCTGGCCGACGGTGACGAGGGCCTCGACGTCCGCATCGTGTACACCCGGCAGGCCCCGCCGGACAGCACACGCGCGCCCGGCCGCGTCACCGCGGCCGACCTCGATGATCTGACGGCCCGGCTGTTCCCGGCCAGCCCCGTCTACGTCTGCGGGCCCACTGGGTTCGTCGAGGCCGTCGGCGACCTGCTGACCGGCATGGGGCGAGACCCCGCGACCATCCGCACCGAGCGCTTCGGATGACCCGACGACCCGCACGGGAGGTCCTCATGGCAGACGTCACCACCCACCTCGACGGCAACTGCCTCGCCGGCCCGCTCTCCGAGATCCTCGCCGTGGAGCCCACCACGGCCTGGTGGCGCTGCCCGGAGTGCGCGCTGTCCGGCCCGCTCGCCGGGCTGCACGTCTACGGGCCCGAGCCTGGTCTGACCGCGCGCTGTCCCGGATGCGCGTACATCGCCCTGCGGCTCGTCCGGGAGGGTGAGTACGTCTGGCTCACGCTGGGCGGCGGCACCGGCGCTTTCCGGTTCCGTACCGCCTAGGCCCGCCGCGTCTCCGCAGGCTCGGGGCACGTCCGCGTCCTCGGGTCGCCCCGGCGCGCCCCGAACCAGTGCGTGAAAGGCGGCCGTCCCGGAGGACGGCCGCCTTTCACGCGTTCTGAAGACCATGAAAGTCCGACGGGCCGGCGGAAGGTGCCGGCCGCAGGAAGAGCGAGTGTGCGGCAACGGAAATCGCGCGGGCGCCTGGCGGGGCGCCCGCGCGATCCCCGGTGCGGTCGCTCAGCCCGTGGCGCGGACCGCGTCGCGGATCAGGCCGGCGACCTCCTTCGGCCGCGAGATCGCGACCGCGTGCGACGCGCCCTCGATCTCGACGACCGTGGCACCCGCCCGCTTCGCGCCGAAGCGCTGCACCTCCGGGTTGATGGCCTGGTCGGCGCCCGACACGAGAGCCCAGGACGGCCGGGTCCGCCACCCGGCGGCGGTGGCCTTCTCGGTGAACGCCGAGGCGGCCAGCGGACGCTGGGCCACCGCCAGGACCTTTGTGACGTCGGCCGACACATCGGCGGCGAAGACCGAGGGGAAGGCGTCCTCCCGAATGGTGACCTCGACGGCGGGGTCGCCGTCCGCCGTCGGATAGGTCCACTGCTTCAGGCTGCTCGCCAGCGGCGAGTCGGGGAAGCGGCCCTGGAGTTCGCCGAGGCTCTCGCCCTCCTCGAGGGCGTAGGCCGCCACGTAGACAAGCCCGACGACGTTCTCCATCACGCCGGCCTCCGTGATCAGCGCGCCGCCGTACGAGTGACCCACCAGCACGACGGGACCGTCGATCTGGGAGGCCACGGAGGCGACGTAGGCGGCGTCCGAGGCGAGCCCGCGCAGCGGGTTCGGCGGCGCCACGACCGCGATGCCCTCGCTTTGCAGTTCCGCGATGACGCCGGACCAGCCGGCCGCGTCGGCGAATGCACCGTGCACAAGAAGCACGGTGGGGGTGGACGTGGTCATCTGTGCTGTTCCTCCTCGGATTTCAGCCGGCGTGCAGCGCACCGCGCAGGGTGGTGGCAGCGAGCGTGATGGCGACTTCGGCGGCGTGGGTCTCGCGCAGCGCGTTGAGCATCACGAAGTCG
This sequence comes from Streptomyces sp. NPDC001156, assembly GCF_053598275.1. NCBI lineage: Bacteria > Bacillati > Actinomycetota > Actinomycetes > Kitasatosporales > Streptomycetaceae > Streptomyces > Streptomyces sp. NPDC001156. The sequence goes on from NZ_JBSFJX010000105.1 coordinate 15,037, forward strand.
TGGATGATGCCTTGGACGCGCACGGCGGTGACCGGGACGCCTGCCTCGCGGAGCTTGCCCGCGTAGGCCTCGCCCTCGTCGCGCAGGACGTCGGCCTCGGCGGTGATCACAAGGGCCGGGGGAAGGCCCGCGAGTTGTTCGGTGGTCGCGCGCAGCGGGGACGCGGTGATCTGGGCGCGATCGCTCTCGTCGGTCGTGTACTGGTCCCAGAACCACTGCATGCCATCGCAGCGCAGGAAGTAGCCGGTGGCGAACTGGTGGTAGGAGCCGGTGTCGAAGGAAGCGTCGGTCACCGGGTAGAACAACACCTGCTGAACCAGGGGGATCCCGCCGCGCTCCTTGGCCAGCAGGGTCCGTGCGCGCTCGTACGTCTGCACCGCTTCCGTCCGAAGGCCGCAGGCCGCCAGGAGGAGGATCAGCCGGGCCAGCAGCGGCTCGTCCAGCGGGTGGTCGACGGCGGCCCGGCGGAGCTCGGGCAGGACCGATTCGGGGATGCCGGCCGACAGGGCGGCGTCGGCGGCCTCCTGGGCGGCGGCGGCGCGTTCGTGCGTGAGTGACCGGAACGCCGTGTGAGCGCGCGCCACTTCGGGAATGTCGGCGGCCACGGGATCCCGCCACAGGGACAGCGCCTCGATGAGGAGCTCCACGGCCGGAGCCGGCGTCCCCTGGGCGGTGGCCTGCCGGGCCCGCTCACGCAGCTCGCGGAAGCGCAGCAGGTCGAGGGAGCCGGCGTCGGTCCGCAGCCGGTATCCGCCCGCGTTCCGCAGCAGCCAGTGGCCGCTCGCGCGAGCGGGCAGGTCCGGCTCCAGCAGGCGTCGCAGCGTACCGACGTGACGCCGTGTCACATTGACCGCGCTCTGCGGAGGACAAGGGCCCCACAGCGCCTCCACGATCTCGGCCACGGGAACCGGTTCCCCGGCCCGCGCCAGCAGCAGTGCCAGCAGGACCCTTTCCTGAGGGCTCCCGGGGCTCAGCTCCGCGCCTGCCCGGAGGATCCGGAGCGGTCCGAGGACGGCGAACCGCAGCGGTTCCGGAATCACCCGTGCCCCCTTGGTCCTTGGCGCCAGGCGTTCACTGTACGTCACTGGACTTGTAACCGGGAGTCACACCGTTCGTCGCCTTGCTCGCGGCCCGGCGCTCGGTGGTCCAGTACAGCAGGGCGAGGACCGGCAGGGCTGCGCCGAGGAGGCTGACCGCGCCCCAGCCGTCGGCCCGGTAGGCGATCGAACCGAGCTGGGATCCGAGAGCGCCGCCGATGAAGAAGGTGGCGATGAAGGCGGAGTTGAGGCGGGCGCGGGCGTGGGGGTCGAGCTGGTAGATCGTGTGCTGGCCGACGATGAGGGTGGTCTGGACGGCCATGTCGAGGAGGACGGCGGCCAAGGCGATCAGCAGGATGCTGTGCCCATCGAGGCCCCCGACGGCGAAGGCCAGCACGGCGACGGCGAACGCGATGCCGGTCGCGGGCCGGGCGTGCCCGCGGTCGGCCCAGCGTCCGGCGAGCGGGGCGACGGCCGCACCGGCCGCTCCGACGAGGGCGAACACACCGACGCCGATGGCCGAGTAGTGGAAGCGCGGGCCGGCGAGGAGGTAGGAGACGGTGGTCCAGAAGGCGCTGAACGCCCCGAACATCGCTGCCTGGTAGAGGCCGCGGCGCAGCAGTGCCGGGTGGGTTCGCAGCAGTGCGAGGGTGGAGCGCAGCACCTGGGTGTAGGGCACGGTCGTGGTGGGTTCGTGCTGCGGCAGCGCCACGCGCAGCGTCACGGCCAGGACGGCCATGAGCACGGCCGAGCCGAGGTAGACCACGCGCCAGCCGGCGAGCTCGGAGACCAGGCTGCTGACCGCCCGCGACAGGAGGATGCCGGTCAGCAGGCCGCTCATCACCCGGCCCACGATCCGCCCGCGCGCGTGGTCGGGGGCGAGGCTCGCGGCGAAGGGGACCAGGATCTGGGCGACCACCGAGGTGGCGCCGCTGATCAGGGAGGCGGCCAGCAGCATGGGGAACCCGGTTGCCAGGCCCGCCGCCACCAGTGCGACGGTGGTGACGGTCAGCAGGGTGGTGATCAGGGAGCGCTTCTCCAGCCGGTCGCCGAGCGGGACCAGGAAGAGCATGCCGATCACGTAGCCGACCTGGGTGAGCGTGATCAACAGGCCCGCGGTGGCCTCGCTCAGGTGGAAGACGTCCCGCAGCGAGGGGAGCAGGGGCTGCGCGTAGTACAGGTTGGCGACCGTCATACCGCAGGCGGCGGCCAGCAGTGCGATCAGCCGGCCCGGCACACCGTGAGCCGGTGCCGTGCTTGTGGTGCTCCTGTGTGGCGTTCGGACATTCATGGGCTGGGACACGGGCCCCTCTTCGCAGAAGGAGCCGGGAGGGCTCGGCGTGCGGTGCGGTGACAGAGCAGCGTCCTAGGTGCTCACAGACGGCATAAGCGTCGGAGTACCCCGGTCGCTTCCCTGTTCACGGCGATGGTTCTTGATAACGGTCATCTCTTCAGGAGATGAGCGCATCCTGCACGCCCCGTGCCTCCGTGCCGGGCCCGGTGCGTCACTGTGGGACGTGGGCCCGCACCGGGTGCTTGCTCATGATCGAGACCCGGTTGAAGGCGTTGATCGTGATCGCCACCCAGATCACCGCGGAGATCCGGTCGTCGGTGAGCACCTCGCGGGCCGCGTCGTAGGCGGACTCCTGGGCCGCGGCGTCCGACGCCTCGGTGACCGACTCCGCCAGCGCGAGCGCCGCGCGTTCCTCGGGCGTGAACAGTTCGGTGTCCCGCCAGGCCGCCAGCACGCCGAGCCGCTGCGTGGTCTCGCCCGCGCGCCGGGCTGCCCTGGTGTGGATGTCGAGGCAGGAGGCGCAGCCGTTGAGCTGCGAGACCCGGAGGTTGATCAGCTCCACGAGGATACGCTCGAGCCCTGCTTCCGAGGCGACGGAGCGCACGGCCTCGGCCGTCTCGAGCAGGGCGTGGTAGGCCTTCGGGCTCTGCTTGTCGATGAAGATCCGCCGGCCCGCGGACTCTGTCGTACGGCTGCTCAACTGGGACTCCTTCGGGTTCGCCGCTCGGGGCTCCGTGCTCTGCTGCGCCGGCGGGATCATCGTTCTATGATCCCTGTATAATTGTTGAATGTAAAACCATCCTGGGATGGAGGGCGGTGATCCATGAGCGACGTCGAGGCGGAGTCCGCCGAAATGCGCTGCGGAGCGGCGGTGGACGACCGGCGGGAGGCGAAGGTGCCGGAGATAGAGGTGCTCACCCCGCGCGAGGTGCCGCTGGGCGGCCCACGGGCGATGCCGGTGCGGCGCACGCTGCCCCAGCGGGCCCGGACCCTGATCGGAGCCTGGTGCTTCGCGGACCACTACGGTCCTGACGACGTCGCGAAGACCGGTGGCATGGACGTCGCCCCGCACCCGCACACCGGGCTGCAGACGGTGAGCTGGCTGTTCAGCGGGGAGATCGAGCACCGTGACAGCCTGGGCAGCCACGCCTTCGTGCGGCCCGGTGAGCTGAACCTGATGACGGGCGGGTACGGCATCAGCCACTCGGAGGTGTCGACCCCGGGAACCACCGTCCTGCACGGTGTGCAGCTGTGGGTGGCACTCCCCGGGGAACACCGGCACACCGCACGGGACTTCCAGCACCACGTGCCCGAGCCACTCCGGATCGACGGCGCCGAACTCCGGGTCTTCCTCGGCTCCCTGGCCGGGCACGCCTCCCCGGTGCGGACCTTCACACCGCTGCTCGGGGCCGAGATCGTCCTCGATGCGGGTGCGGCGATCACGCTCGCCGTGGACCCGGACTTCGAGCATGGTCTCCTTGTCGACCACGGCGACGTCCGCATGGCCGACACCCTGCTGCACCCGGCGGAGTTGGGGTACGCCGCACCGGGCACCGAGACCTTGACACTGGTCAACGAGACCGCGGACACGGCTCGGACGGTTCTGCTCGGCGGCACCCCCTTCGAGGAAGAGATCGTCATGTGGTGGAATTTCATCGGCCGCAGCCATGACGACATCGTGCGGGCCCGCGAGGAATGGCAGAACGCCTCCGACCGCTTCGGCGCGGTCGAAGGGTACCCGGGAGATCGCCTTCCCGCCCCAGCCCTGCCGAACGCCGTCATCACGCCGCGCAAGAACCCAGCGCGCCGCTGACCTCCAGACGAAAGGCATCCCGATGAGCCAGCCGTCCGCCGCTCCCACCGTCGAGCGGGTAGACGCCAAACAGCGTTACGAGATCCTGGTCGACGGCCGGCGCGCCGGTCTGACCGCCTACCGCGACCGCGGCGACCAGCGCGTCTTCTACCACACGGTGGTCGACGACGCCTTCGCCGGACAGGGCCTGGCCTCTCAGCTCGTCCAGCAGGCGCTGACCGACGTACGGGAGTCCGGGAAGCGGATCGTGCCGGTCTGCCCCTACGTCGCCAAGTTCCTCAAGAGGCACGAGGAGTTCGCCGACATCACCGACCCCGCCACCCCCGACGTCCTGGAGTGGCTGGACGGGGAACTGGGCTGAGGTCCGGGCTGTCACGGCGGCCTCCCGCCGCCACAGGAGGGCGGTCCGGCCCGGTGCCGGGCCGCCCGGAGTCCGCGTTGCCAGGGCCTCGCGGACTCCGCCGCGCGTGGGGGGGAGCCCGTACCGGCGGCCGTCACGGGTGGGCAACCCGCGGGCAACCCGTACCGCCGGTTGTCAGAGGTGGAGGGCGACGCAGCGTGACGCGCCCTTGTGCGGCCGTCAGACGGCCGTGTCGGACCCGGCGGCGGAGGCCTCGGCCACCTCGGGCAGCAGGCCGCGCAGCGACTCGCACTGCCGGTCGTCGATCATCCCGTGCACGGCCTCGGTGACGGTCTCGGCCAGCGTCGGAGAGACCTCCCGCAGCAGCCGTCGACCCTTGTCCGTGAGGGCGACCTCGATGCCCCGCTTGTCGCCGCACACCGAACGCCGGGTCACCAGGTCCGCGTGCTGCAGACAGGCGATCTGGTAGGTCAGGCGGGTCTTGGGGCGGCCCAGCGACTCGGCGATCCGCGACATGCGCAGAGCGGCGCCGGGCTGGTCGGCGAGCAGGCACAGCACCAGGAACTCGTCGTGCGAGACCCCGAGCGACTCCTTGACCTGGGAACGCAGCCGCTGCTCGATCGCCCCGGCAGCGGCCAGCAACTGCATCCAGGCGCGCAGTTCGGCCGGCAGCAGCGTGTCCTCGGCCGACCCTTCGCATGCGGGCTGGTCGGCGGGGGCGGAGGAGTCGGCCATGGTCCCCGAGTCTACCGGCCGTCCAGATATGGACACGGGCCCGACAGATGGGGAAATGGGACGGACCGACCGGGGACGAACCACCGCGATCCGATTCGCCGGGCTCCCTCGCTCTCACACTGCGGACGGCCCCCTTGACGCAGACCGGAGCCCGCTCGACACTCCAATGGGGATTTCCTAGCGAACAGGTAGGGAAACATGGGACGCCTGGAGCCGGTCATCGGCCGTGTGCACCGCACACGTCGGCAGTCCCTTCTTCTGACCTCCCGCCGTCACATCGATCTGCTGCGGGTCTGCAGCGCGGCCGGCGCCTCGAGCTGAACCGGCCGTGCCGGAACCCCGCGCCCCGTCGTGCGGGCCGGGGAGCGTCACCTGCCCGCCAGGCCGCCACCCTCCGCATCTTCGCGTACCAGTACCCGGGGAGAGACATGTCCGCCCATGCCCTGACCGCACTCCCGCCGTCGTCCGTCCCGGCCTTCCGGGGCCGCATCGGCCGCGACGCACGCAGCGGCCACTACGCGGTACCGCGCCGCTACCGGCTCCACCTGTCGCTGTCCTGTCCGCACTGTCTGCGGACAGCCATCACCCACAGCCTCCTCGGTCTCGACGAGGTCTGCCCCGTGACCTTCCTGCCCGCGGTGCCAGACGGCCCCGGCGGCGAGCACTCCGCGCTGCGCCCGCTGTACGAGGCGAGCGCCCACCGCTACCCTGGGGCGGCCGTCGCGCCCGTGCTCAGCGACGACTGGTCGGGCCGGATCGTCAGCACGCACGCCCCGGACATCATGCGCGACCTGGCCCGGCACTTCGGCGCCGGCCGCGATGCGCTGTACCCGCAGGGCGCCGACGCCGAGCTCGAGGGTGTGCGCCGCCTGTGCGAGCAGGGCCTCGAGGCGGCCGCACAGCGTGCCGGTCGCGCCGATGCCGGTGCGGAGGAGCGGGCCGACGCGCTCACCTCGCTGCTGTGCACCCTGCGGTCGCTGGAGGGCCGGCTGGAGCGCCAGGAATACGTGCTGGGCGACCAACTCACCGCTGGCGACGTGGAGTTGTGGGTGAGCCTGGTGCAACTGGACACCGTGCACCGCTGGCACCTGGACGCAGGTGCGGTGCACCGCATAGCCGGCCACCCGCGTCTGTGGGCCTACGCCCGCCGGCTGGCCGCCCGTCCGGCCTTCGGCCCGCACCTCGACCTCGACGGCATCGCCCGTCGGCACCACGCGCGCTGCCGTGGTCTCGAGGCCGCGGGGGCGGCGGTGCAGATCCTCGACTGGGCCGCGCACGTGCCCGACAGCGCACCGGCACGGGCCAGTTGACGGCGTGTCCGTCCGTAGGCTGATGTATCACCTGATGGACGCACATTGACATCGGTTCCCGGGCCTGACTTACTTACGGCTCAGAACGGTCATGAGCGTCAGCGACAAGCCCTGGCTTGCTGACCGGCAACCCTCGCGCCGCGGTGGGGTGCCCCAGGTGACGACCGGACCGGGATGACGTTTCGGTAAGCGCGAGGCCCAAGGGGCCAGGACAGCGACAGGTGGCGGACATGTACGCAGCTTCCAGGACGGCCGCACGCCGTCCTCAGTGCTGCGTACAGCCGTACGCACAGTTGCTCGTCGCCAACCGGGCCGTCGACCTTCTGCGCGTCAGCAGCGCACTGTGTACCGCACCGGGCCGCGCCCGCTGTCGGGGCTGACTACTTCCACCAGCCCCGCCTCCGTGACGAACACCGCTTGAGCGGTGTGCCGTTGTCCGCCCAGCCCCCGGTTCCGTGCGACCCCGTGCGCTGCCCCGCTCCGCAGAGCGATCCCCGCCCTGCCGGCCTGTCGTGGCCACGCACCGCCGCCGCGGTCCCCGGGTGTCCGAGTTGCCGGAGCCCTCCATGACTGAACCCCCAGGCACAGCCGTGTCCGTCGACGCCCTGCCGATGGCCGAAGCCACCGCCGACGTCACGCCCACCACTCCAGCCCACCCGGTCCGCGACCCCTCGCCGGACGCTTCCGGCCGACCGCTCACCGCCCAGCGGGTACGACCCCTGCGCCGCCCCGGCCGCTGGATCGCCACGGCCGTGGTGCTGGTCCTGGTGGCCCAGTTCGTCCACGGCCTGGTCTCGAACCCCTTCTACCAGTGGGACCGGTTCGCCTATTGGTTCCTGCGCCCCACCATCCTCGACGGACTGCTGATCACTCTCGAAGTCGCCGCGCTCAGCGCCGTGTCCGGCCTGCTCGGCGGCATCGTCCTGGCGCTCGCGCGGCTCTCCCGGAGCCCCGTGCTGCGCGCCGTCAGCTGGACCTACGTATGGGCGTTGCGGTCCGTACCCCTGATCGTCGTGCTGATCTTCCTCTACAACTTCAGCGCGCTGTACCGGACGGTGAGCATCGGCGTGCCCTTCGGCCCCGCCTTCCTCACCTTCGACGAGTCCAGGCTGGCCACCGACATGGCCGTCGCCGTGGTCGGTCTGAGCCTCAACGAGGCCGCGTACGCGGCGGAGGTCGTCCGGGGCGGCATCCTCTCCGTCGACCAGGGCCAGCACGAGGCCGCCGCCGCCCTCGGCCTGCCCAGGGGCCACCAGTTCAGGAAAATCGTCTTCCCGCAGGCCCTCAGGTCCATCACCCCGAACTACGTCAACCAGCTGATCGGACTGATCAAGGGCACCTCGCTGGTGTTCTACGTCTCGCTGCTCGATCTGTTCGGCTCGGCGCAGACCATGGGCAGCACCTACCCCGGCGACATCGTGCCGCTGCTGCTGGTCGTCACCGTCTGGTACCTGATCCTCACGAGCATCGTGTCCGTCGTCCAGTTCTACGTCGAGCGGCACTACGCCCGGGGCGCCACCCGCACCCTGCCGTCGACCCCGTTGCAGAGGCTGCGCACCGGTCTGCGTGAGCTGCGGGAACGTGCACGCAGGGAGGCCGCCGTATGACCGCCCAGACGCTCGAAACGCACTCCTCGGCGGTCGAGGTGCACGATGTGCACAAGTGGTACGGCGCCCACCGGGTGCTGGACGGCATCGATTTGACGGTACGTCCCGGCGAGGTGACCGTGATCCTCGGACCCTCCGGCTCGGGCAAGTCCACCCTGCTGCGGGTGATCAACCACCTGGAGAAGCCCGAACGCGGCTATGTCAGCGTGGGCGGCGAGCCCATCGGCGTCCGCCGGCACGGCGACCGCCTCAAGGAGCTGAGCGAGCGGGTCATCCTGGCCCAGCGCAGTCGCATCGGCTTCGTCTTCCAGAACTTCAACCTCTTTCCGCACCTGACCGTGTTGGACAACGTGGCCCTGGCTCCGAGCGCGACCGGCAGTCTGACCAGGCCCGAAGCCGAGGAACTCGCCCGCGAACTGCTCGCCCGGGTCGGACTCGCCGACCGGGCCGGGGCCTATCCGCGGCAGTTGTCCGGCGGCCAGCAGCAGCGGGTGGCCATCGCCCGCGCGCTCGCCCTGCGCCCCGGTGTGATCCTCTTCGACGAGCCCACCTCCGCCCTCGACCCCGAACTCGTCGGCGAAGTGCTGGCTGTCATCAAGGACCTGGCCGACGGCGGCACCACACTCCTCATCGTCACGCACGAGATCGCCTTCGCACGGGAGATCGCCGACCGGGTGGTCTTCATGGACGGCGGCCGCATCGTCGAGCAGGGGCCGCCCGCCGAGGTCCTCGGCAATCCACGGCACGAGCGGACCCGGGACTTCCTGAGCAAGGTGCTCTGAAGCCCGCGGCCTCGCCAATCCCCAAGTCTCCCCCCACGCCCTCATTTTCACCGCCCACCGGACAAGGACAGCCATGCCTGCGCTCAGTCTCCGACGCCGAATCCTTCGCGGTCTCACCGCGGGAACCGCCGTAGTCACCCTCGCCGCCGGGCTCGCCGCGTGCGGGGGTGACAGCGACGCCGCCACCACCACGGACAGCGTCTCCTCCGGCACGGTCACCGTGGGCCGGCTCTCCAACGGCGCCGCGCAACAGACCACCCTCAAGGTGCCCGAGGTCACGTCCATCAGTGCCGAGCTGCCCGCGGCCGTCCGCAAGAGCGGCAAGCTGGAGATAGGCGTCGGCGCCCTGCCCTCCGGCTTCCCGCCGCTGGCCTACGTGGGCGGTGACCAGAAGAGCCTCACCGGCGCCGAACCCGACCTCGGCCGCCTGGTGGCCGCGGTGCTCGGGCTCACGCCCGAGGTGAAGAACTCGACCTGGGAGAACCTCTTCGTCGGCATCGACAGCGGAAAGGTCGACGTCGCCTTCTCGAATGTCACCGACACCGAGGAACGCAAGAAGAAGTACGAGTTCGCCTCCTACCGCCAGGACAACCTCGGCTGGGAGGTGCCCAAGAAGAGCACCTGGAACTTCGGCGGCCACTACGAGAACCTCGCGGGCAGGACCGTCTCCGTCGGCTCCGGCACCAACCAGGAGAAGCTCCTGCTGGAGTGGAAGGCCAAGCTGGCCAAGGAGGGCAAGCAGCTCACCGTCAAGTACTTCCAGGACCAGAACAGCACCTACCTGGCGCTGGCCGGCGGAAAGATCGACGCGTACTTCGGTCCCAACCCCGGTATCGCCTACCACATCACTCAGGTCGCGAACACGCCGCAGGCGACCCGGAGCGCGGGCACGTTCTCCGGCGCCGGCGAGACGCTCCAGGGTCTGATCGCTGCGGCCGCGAAGAAGGACAGCGGGCTGGCCAAGCCCCTCGCAGACGCCATCAACCACCTGATCGAGAACGGCCAGCACGCCAAGTGGCTTGCCGCCTGGAACCTCTCGAACGAGGCCGTCACCAAGTCCGAGATCAACCCGCCCGGCCTGCCGCTCGACAATTCCTGATCCCCGCGGCACCGCGACCGGCCGCACCTCGCACCCGTGTGGGCATCGGGCACCGCCATCGGGGCCGGATGCCCGGCCGGTGGTCGCACACAGGAACAGAGACGGCGACCAGGGCGTTGTCACGGGGAGATGTGCCCGGCGCGCCCGCCGCGCCCGACATACGGAGGTGACGGACGTGACACATGCACCGCGCACCGTCCGCCTGCACTCCCGGCCCCACATCGATCTGCTGCGCGTGGCCGGCGCGCTCTGTCGCTCCTGACCCCTCCCCGGCCCGGGCCGGGGCTCTCATCCCGCTTCGCTCGCCCGCCGCCGTACCCGGCTTGCGCAAGGGGTCGGCGATCCCGTACGGAATTCAGGAAGGCACCCACTCGTGTCCTCAACTGCTCCTTCCCTTCTGCATCTTGCCGTCGCCTTGGAGGGCACCGGCTGGCACCCGGCCTCCTGGCGGGAACCGGTGGCCCGGCCCGGGGACCTGTTCACCGCCGGCTACTGGGTGGACCTCGTCGCCGAGGCCGAGCGCGGCCTGATCGACTTCGTGACCTTCGAGGACGGCCTCGGCCCGCAGTCCTCGCACTTCCTGGACCCGGACGAACGCACCGACCAGGTCCGCGGACGCCTCGACGCTCTGCTGACCGCGGCACGGGTCGCTCCTCTGACACGGCACATAGGCCTGGTGCCGACCGTGGTCGTCACGCATACGGAGCCGTTCCACACCTCCAGGGCGATCGCCACGCTCGACTACGTCAGTGGCGGACGCGCGGGGCTGCGCGTGCAGATCACCGCGCGCCCGAACGAAGCCGCGCACTTCGGCCGCCGCACCATCCCCCGTATCGAGGCCTACGGCGACCCCGCCGCACAGGACCTGGTGACCGACCTCTTCGACGAGGCCGCCGACTACATCGAGGTCGTGCGCCGGCTCTGGGACAGCTGGGAGGACGACGCGGAGATCCGGGACGTCACGACCGGCCGCTTCATCGACCGCGACAAACTGCACTACATCGGCTTCGAGGGCAGGCACTTCAGCGTCAAGGGCCCCTCCATCACGCCACGCCCCCCGCAGGGCCAGCCCCCTGTCACCTCCCTCGCCCACCAGACCGTGCCGTTCCGGCTCGTCGCCCGCTCCACCGACCTCGGCTACGTCACCCCGCACGACACCGAGCAGGCCCGGGCGATCGTCGCCGAGATCCGGGCCGAGCAGAGCGCGGCCGGGCGGGCCGGGGAACGGCTGCACATCTTCGGCGACCTGGTGGTCTTCCTCGACGACGACCCCGCCGAGGCCGCCGAACGCCGGGAGCGACTGGACGCACTCGCCGGGTACCCGTACACCGGGGACGCCCGGATCTTCACCGGCACACCGGCACAACTGGCCGACTTGCTCCTGGAGTTGCAGTCGACCGGGCTGTCCGGCTTCCGGCTGCGGCCCGCCGTGGCCGGGCACGACCTGCCGCACATCACCCGCGGACTCGTTCCCGAACTGCAGCGCCGCGGCGCCTTCCGCACCGCCTACGAGGCCGACACCCTGCGCGGGCTGCTGGGCCTCGCCCGTCCCGCCAACCGCTATGCCGCTCCCGCAGCCTGAGCCGGAAGGACTCCCGACCACCATGAGCAAGCCGCTCAAGCAGATCCATCTCGCGGCCCACTTCCCCGGCGTCAACAACACCACCGTGTGGAGCGACCCCAAGGCCGGCAGCCATATCGAGTTCAGCTCGTTCGTGCACTTCGCGCAGACCGCCGAACGCGCCAAGTTCGACTTCCTCTTCCTCGCCGAGGGGCTGCGCCTGCGGGAGCAGGGCGGCAGGATCTACGACCTGGACGTGGTGGGCCGGCCCGACACCTTCACCGTGCTCGCCGCGCTCGCCGCCGTCACCGACCGCCTCGGCCTGACGGGCACCATCAACTCGACCTTCAACGAGCCCTACGAGGTGGCCCGCCAGTTCGCGAGCCTCGACCACCTCTCCGGCGGACGCTCCGCCTGGAACGTCGTCACCTCCTGGGACGCCTTCACCGGCGAGAACTTCCGCCGCGGCGGCTTCCTGCCGCAGGAGGAGCGTTACTCCCGTGCCAAGGAGTTCCTGGCCACCGCCAGTGAACTCTTCGACTCCTGGCGGGGCGACGAGATCGCCGCCGACCAGGTCACCGGTGTCTTCCTGCGCGACGCGAAGGCCGGCGCCTTCGTCCACGAAGGACAGCACTTCGACATCCACGGCCGGTTCAACGTCCCCCGCAGCCCCCAGGGCCGGCCGGTGATCTTCCAGGCCGGTGACTCCGAGGAGGGCCGCGAGTTCGCCGCGTCGAGTGCCGACGCGATCTTCAGCCGGTACAGCACCCTGGAAGCGGGCCAGGCCTTCTACAAGGACGTCAAGGGCCGCCTCGTCAGGTACGGCCGCAGGGCGGACCAGCTGCTGATCCTGCCCGCCGCCACCTTCGTCCTCGGCGAGACCGACGCGGAGGCCGAGGAGCTGGCCCGCGAGGTGCGCCGCCGGCAGGTCAGCGGCGCCACGGCGATCAAACACCTGGAGTTCGTCTGGAACCGGGACCTGTCCGGCTACGACCCGGACGGCCCGCTGCCCGAAGTCGACCCGGACCTCGGCGAACACCACATCGCACGGGGACGGGCGCAGGTGCGCATGTACCGTGACCCGCTGGCGACCGCACGGGAGTGGCGAGAGCTGGCAGCGGCGAACAACTGGTCCATCCGCGACCTGGTGATCAACACCGGCAACCGCCAGACGTTCGTCGGGTCCCCGGCCACCGTCGCGCGGACCATCGACGACTTCGTGCAGTCCGACGCGTCCGACGGCTTCATCCTGGTCCCGCACATCACCCCGAGTGGCCTGGACGTCTTCGCCGACACCGTGGTCCCGCTGCTTCAGGAGCGCGGCGTCTTCCGTACGGAGTACGCGGGTACGACCCTGCGCGATCACCTGGGCCTGGACCACCCCGACGCCGGGACCTCCAGCGAGCGGGCGGCTTCGTAGGACGCCGCGAGACTCTCCCGCCTGGCGCCAGGCGCGGCGCTCGTGCACGTGGCGTGAGACAGGCGGGCGGGCCTGCTGCCCCGAAGGCCGCACCAGCAGAGGCTGGTACCCG
>NZ_JBSFJX010000106.1:0-28054 GCF_053598275.1 Streptomyces sp. NPDC001156
TGAACACCGAGACGTTTGGCGGCCTTTGAGAGTCGAAGAAGTTCCATGCGATCACCGTACGATCACTGAGGAACTCTAAGCAAATTGATGAGCCTCGCGCACGGGCTGGCCCATACCCCGACTTTGGTCGCCACCGAGGCCCTGCTCAACTACCGGGACTACGAGTCGGCCCGGCGCGACTCACGGGTCGGCATGCTGCCCCCGTTGTACGCGGACCGGCTCTGGCACCCGGGACGCGGCTTTCCGGTGTACCGGGGCATCGACGGCGCGCGACTCGACCGCGTGGCCCACAGCCTCCGCCTCAAACTGCGGCTGGTGGGACTCATGCGCAGCGCGGGCGTGGAACTGCATCTGGGCACCGACAGCCAGCCGTTCACCGTGCCTGGGCACGCCCTGCACGCAGAGATGCGGCTGTTCGAACGGGTCGGCATTCCCGCCCCGGAGGTGTGGCGTATCGCCACGAGGGTCGCCGGCCGGGTCCTCGGCCCGGGGCTCGGCGAGCCCGCGCTCGGCACCCTTGCGCCGGGCGCCCCCGCCGATCTCCTCCTCTACAGCGCGGATCCCACCGCGCGCACGGACCCGTCTCTACAGCGCGGATCCCACCGCGCGCACGGACCCGTCGGAGGGACTGACAGCCGTCGTCACCCGGGGCCGGCTCTACACCCGCGCGGACCTGGAGGCGGCGCTCGAGGCCGACCGGCGCCGGCTGCGCAGACCGCTGCCGGCGTTGCTGGGACGCATCGGATCGGCACGGGTGCTCAGGACGACCGACTTCTCGTTCTGAGCACCCGTGTCCCGCGACACGGCGGGGCCCATTTCGCAGCGAAGGGAGGAGGCCGGACGGTGCCTCACATGTTGATCATGTGGCCGGCCAGGCCGTGCACCGCTTCCTTGACCGCCTCCCCGAGCGTGGGGTGGGCGTGCACATTGCGCGCCACCTCATGGACGGTCAGGTCCCACTGCTGGGCCAGGGTCAGTTCGGGCAGCAACTCGGTGACGTCGGGGCCGATGAGATGGCCGCCGATGAGCTCGCCGTACCTGGCGTCGCTGATCAGCTTTACGAAGCCGGTGGTGTCGCCGAGGCCGTGCGCCTTGCCGTTCGCGGTGAACGGGAACTTCGCCACCTTGACGTCGAAGCCGCGCTCGCGTGCCTGGGCCTCGGTGTAGCCGAAGCTGGCGATCTGCGGCTGGCAGTAGGTGGCGCGCGGGATCATCGCATAGTCGAGTTCCATGGTCTCGGCGTCCGCGAGGGTCTCGGCGGCCACCACGCCCATCGCCTCGGCGGCGTGCGCCAGCATCAGCTTGGCGGTGACGTCGCCGATGGCGTAGATGTGCGGGACCGAGGTGCGGCAGCGCCCGTCGATGTCGATGGCTCCGCGCTCGCTGACGCGCACGCCGGTGTTCTCCAGGCCGAAGCCCGTGACGTTGGGCGCGAAGCCGAGCGCCTGGAGCACCTTGTCGGCCTCCAGGACCTGCTGGGCGCCGTCCTTGCCGGTGACGGTCACGCGGACCTGGGGGCCCGACTCGTCGATGGCGTCGACCCGGGTGGAGGTGAGCACGTCGATGCCCAACCTGCGGTACTGCTTGGCGAGTTCGGCGGAGACCTCGGCGTCCTCCAGCGGGGCGATGCGGTCGAGGAATTCGACGACGGTGACCTTCACGCCGTAGTTGTGCAGGACGTAGGCGAACTCGACACCGATCGCTCCGGCGCCCGCGATCAGGATCGACTGGGGCAGATCCTCGGCGAGGATCTGCTCCTCGTACGTCACCACGCGCGAGGTCCGGCGGGTGCCGGGCAGCAGCTTCGGGGTGGCGCCGGTGGCGATGATGCAGTGGTCGAACCCGATGGTGCGGCCGGCGCCGTCGTATCCGGCGACCTGAAGGGTGTGCGGGTCCAGGAAGGTGCCGCGGCCGTCGATCTCCGTGATCTTGTTCTTCTTCATCAGGTAGTGGACGCCCTTGACGCGGCCGTCGGCGACACGGCGGCTGCGGCGGAAGGCCTCGCCGTAGTCGAACGTGACCTGCCCGTCCACCTTGATGCCGAAGGTCTTGGCCTCGCGGGTGAAGATGTGCGCCAGCTCCGCGTTGCGCAGCAGCGCCTTGGTGGGAATGCAGCCGACGTTCAGGCAGACCCCGCCCCAGTACCTCTCCTCGACGACGGCGACGCGTTTGCCCAGCTGCGCGGCGCGGATCGCGGCGACATAGCCGCCGGGGCCCGCACCGAGTACGACGACGTCGAAGTGCTCGTCCTGCTCGGCCATTTTCGATCGCCTCTCTCCTGGGCACTGCTTCCGCTGCCGTGGCGGACCCGGCCGTCCGGCTCCGCCCCGCGTAAGGCTACGCGTCGGGTGGGCAGGGCTGCCTCAGCCACCGGGCGGAAGCGGCATGTTTCTGCCTGCGCGTGTCCGCCCCTGTTCGGTCTCCAGGTGGCTCCTGCCGGAGCGGAGAGGGCTTCACTGTCGCGCGAACCCTGCCGCTTCGTGCGGGCCGCGATGCGCACCGGTCTGTCCGCGTGGGCCCGTTGTGGGCACTGGTGACGGATGCGACGATGCCGGCACGGTTGCCGCGACGAAGGGGGAGTACCTTGAGCGACGGGGACGAGCGGTCACGGGTGGCTGCGGTGTTCGACGCGTTGGGCGGCGAGTACGAGAAGGCCTTCGCCCACTCCGCAGCCCACCGCGCGTCGTTGACCTGGCTCTTACGGCAACTCGACCCTGAAAGCCGGGTGTTGGACGTGGGCAGCGGCACGGGCCGGCCCACCGCGGCGACGCTCGCCGCGGCAGGACACGATGTGCTCGGCATCGACGTCTCCCCGGTCATGGTCGATCTCGCCGCTCGCCAGGTGCCCGGCGCCGTCTTCCAGCGCGCCGATGTCCGCGAGTTCCCGCTCGAGGACGCTTCCTTCGACGCGGTCTGCGTCTACTTCGCGCTGCTGCAGATGTCCCGCCAGGAGCAGTCCGCCGTCGTGCGGCGGCTGGCGCGGGCCGTGAAGCCAGGAGGCAGCGTCGCCCTGGCCACCGTGCCGCTCGATGTCGAGGACGTCGAGGGTGTCTTCTTGGGACAGGCCGTGCGGGTGACGAGCTTCGCTCCCGCGGACTTCATCGGCCTTGCCGAGGGGGCGGGACTGACGGTGGTCTCCCAGGAGAGCACGATGTTCTCCCCCGCCCATCCCGAAGCCACGCCTGAACCCCAGATGTTTCTCCACTGCCGGCGCGACCGGGCATGAACCTCGGGTGCGCCGTGGCGCGGGCGGAGTCCGGTCCCGTGTCAAGGCGGCGCGTACGTAGGGCACGTTGACGGATGCTGAAGGAAGGCCCGCGCGCCAGGGGTGTCCAGTCGGCACGGGGTTCGCGTTGCGGGAGTTGACCCTGGAGGCACCGGGGGATCAGGTGCCCCCCATCACGGCCTTGAGTTCGTCGAGCGACTCCTGGATGAGGTGCCCGAGGTCCTGCTCGTTCTCCTCCTCGATCCAGCGCTCGAACGCGACCTTGAAGACGGCGACCCCCGCCTCGGCGGTCAGGCTCGCCGCCGGCTCCGCTACGCCCCGCAGGCGCAGGGCGTTGGCGAGCGCCGCGGACAACGACGCGAGTTTGATCAGTTCCCGCTCACGCAGTTCCGCGTTCGCGATGATCGCCTTCTGGCGCTCCCGGGCGTATGCGTGGCGCTCCTGAAAGGCACCGGCGACGACCTCGAGCGCCTTGGCCACGGCGTCGAGCGGCGCCGCGGACTCAGGGGCGCCGGAGACGGTGCTCACGAAGAGGGTCTCCAGCGACGCGGCGCCCGCGAACAGGACTTCCCGCTTGTCGGCGAAGTACCGGAAGAACGTTCGCTCGGTGAGCCCGGCCCGCCTGGCGATCTCGGCCACCGTGGTCTGTTCGAAACCGCGCTCGCCGTACAGCTCAAGTGCCGCCTGCTCCAGGCGCCCGCGCGAGTTCGGCTCCCATCGACCCATGCTCTGATCTTACGTGATGACAGTTACTGACATCGGTGCTACGGTCGATGACAGTCACTGACATCGACCTTCCGTGCGGCCCCCTCGCGCCCAGGAAGGTCGACCTACCTGAAGGACTTTCCATGCGGGTTTTCGTCACAGGCGCGTCCGGCTGGATCGGCTCCGCCGTCGTTCCCGAACTCATCGGCGCGGGCCATCAGGTCGTCGGGCTCGCCCGCTCGGACGCTTCGGCCGCCACACTCACCGCGGCCGGAGCCGAGGCGCGGCGCGGCACCCTCGACGATCTCGACGTCCTGCGCAGCGCGGCCGCCGCGTCGGACGGTGTGATCCACCTCGCGTTCAAACACGACATCGCCTTCTCCGGAGACTTCCAGGGCGCCGCCGATGCGGACCGCCGTGCCGTCGAGACGTTCGGCGACGCGCTCGCGGGTTCCGGGCGGCCGTTCGTGCTCGCCTCCGGGACGCTCGGGCTCGCCCCGGGACGTGTGGCCACCGAGGAGGACACGGGCCCAGACCTTTCCATCGAGCATCTGAGCTCCGGTCCGCGGACCCGGATGGGTACCGCGCAGCTCGCGCTCTCCCTCGCTTCCCGCGACGTCCGTTCGTCCGTGGTGCGGCTGCCTCCCACCGTGCACGGCGACGGGGACCAAGGCTTCTTGGCCGCACTGGTCGGCGTCGCCCGGGCCAAGGGCGTGGCCGGCTACGTCGGCGACGGGACCAATCGCTGGCCCGCCGTGCACCGGCTCGACGCGGCGCACCTGTTCCGTCTCGCCCTCGAGAAGGCTCCGGCCGGATCGGTGCTGCACGCGACCGCCGACGAAGGAGTGCAGATCCGCGCCGTCGCGGAAGTGATCGGACGGCATCTCGATCTCCCCGTGGCCTCCGTCCCCCAGGAGTCCGCGGCCGAACACTTCGGCTGGCTGGCCGGCTTCATCGCACTCGACAGCCCGGCCTCCAGCACCCTGACCCGTGAACTGCTGAAGTGGCAGCCGACAGGCCCCGGGCTCATCGACGACCTCGAGAAGGGTCACTACTTCCACACCACCGCGTAGACCGGGCCTCGCCGGCCGCTGCTCACCCGGGGGTGACCGTGCCCGCGGCCCGGCAACGGCGAGTACGAGGTCCCACGCATCGGCGTCGACCCGCCGCACCACGTCCTCGCCGCCCGGACCCGAACCTCACCGTCCCCGGAGCCGAGTGGCCGGGGCGGCGCAGCGCCCGTGCGAGACGGGTGAAGCGCCGGCCCCGAACGCGTTCGCGGCCGGCAGCGCCGGTCCGGGAGGTCACTGCTCGCGCATGCCCCAGGGCGAGCCGTAAGCCGTCAGCAGCTCCAGGAACGGACGAGGCCGGAAGGCCTCCGGGCCGAGGACGCCCGAGCCGGACCAGGCACCCATGGCGAGCAGCTCCAGTGCGATCACGGGGTTGACGGCCGTCTGCCACACCACGGCCTGGCAGCCGTACTCCGCCATGGACCACTGGTTGTCGACCACGTGGTACAGATACACCTCGCGCGGTGCCCCGCCCTTGGTGCCGCGCACCCAGGTGCCCGCGCAGGTCTTGCCGTGCATGCGCTCACCCAGCGTCGCGGGGTCCGGCAGACAGGCCGCGACGACGTCCCGCGGCGAGACGGCGACCGGACCGGCCGGGCCCGGCACCGTCACCGGATCGGTGCGGTCGAGTCCGAGCAGGTGGAGTGTCTTGAGCGTCTCGACGAACTCCCGCCCCAACCCGTACTTGAAGGTGACGCGGCGGGCGTCCACCCAGCGCGGGACCAGCAGCACCTCCTCGTGCTCCACGTTCACGCACTCGACCTCGCCGATGCCCTCCGGGAAGTCGAACACCTCGGGCTCGCTGAACGGTGCCATGGTGAACCAGCCCCGCCCGGCCTCGTAGACGACGGGCGGGTTGAGGCACTCCTCGATCGTGGTCCAGATGCTGAAGGACGGTGCGAAGTCATAGCCGTCGACGGTGAGGTTCGCGCCGTCGCGGATGCCGATCTCCTCGATCTCGTCGAAGAGTTCATCGGCCGCGTAGCGGGCGAACACGTCCGAAAGGCCCGGCTCCACGCCCATTCCGACGAGCGCCAGCCTGCCCTCCTTCTCCCACTCGTCGGCCTGCGCGAACTGGGCGTCGCCGAGCTTGACCCCGCATTCCTCGTAAGGCCGTTCCGGGTGCGGACGGGACAGCGACATCGCCATGTCCAGGTAGGTGGCCCCGGCCGTACGAGCCGCCTGGAACAACGGCATGACGAACCGCGGGTCGGTTGCGTTGACCAGCACGTCGCAGCGGTGCCGGGCCAGCAGTGCGGCCACCGCCGCCTCGTCGCCCGCGTCCACGGACTCCGCGACGAAGCGGCCGTCGTCGCCGAGGGCCGCCACCGCCGCCTCGGCCCGGGCCGGGTCATAGTCGGCGACCACCATCGCCTCGAAGAACGCACGCCGGGCAGCGATCCGGGTGATCGCGGTGCCCACGCCGCCGGCTCCCACGAGCAGTACACGCATGGCAAGACTCCCTGTCGGTCTCTGGACGCTTCGGTGTCTCGGATGGCAAGGCGCGCCCTTGGCCGCAGATACAACGCCCGGTGTTCCCGTAAGGTCAATGGCGTTGGCATAAGAAACGACCGAGGAGGACGTGGTGCCCAAGCAGGTGGTGCCCGAGGAGAGGCGGCGACGGCGCCGTCCCACCAAGAGCGGCACCGTGCTGTCAGAGAGCCTGATCGTCGAGACCGCGCTGCGGATGCTGTGCGAGCACGGCAGCTCGGGACTCACCGCACGGCGCCTCGGAACGGCGCTCGACTGCGACCCGAGCACGCTCTACCGCTACTTCCGCGGCATGGACGACCTCACCCTCGCCATCGGCGACGCCCTCATCGGGCAGGCGCTGCGGGGCTGGGAGGCGACGGGGGAGTGGCGTGCGGACCTGCGTGCCGTCGGACTGCGGATCCATGCCGCCTATGTGGCCCATCCGCAGGCGGCCCAGCTGACGGCGAGCCGCGTCACCGGCCGGCCGAACGAGCTGGCGGCCGACGAGGCGGTCCTGGAGGTGCTGCGCACGGCCGGGTTCCCCCTGCCCGACACGGTCCGGATCTACCACGCCTTCATCGACCAGACGCTCGCCTTCGCCGCGCTCGACGCGGCCTCCCTGGCGCTGCCGAGAGCCGCTCTGCGCGCCGACGAGGGCATGTGGCGCTCGACGTACGCCCGGCTTCCCGCCGCGACCCACCCGCGCATCGCCGAGGCCGCCCCGCTTCTCGCCACGCGGATGGTCGCCAGCGCCTACCCGACGGCACTGGAAATGCTGCTGGACAGCGCGGCGATCCGGCTGGCCGCACTGCGCTGACAAGCGGGACCCGGCTCGGCGGCCGGGCCGAGGGGCCCTCTCGCCCGGCGTTGCCGTCGGCCGAGCTCACCTGGAACCTCCGAGGGTGCCCCGGCTTTCAGGCCGGGGAGGTATCGGGCTCGTTCGGGGCAGGGCAGGGATGGCCGGATCGCCGTCGGCGTCCCGGACGGACACAGCCCCCATTTTCCCGGCCTCACGGCGGCCGGCGCAGCCGGTCTGGGTTACTGAGCCGTAAATCCCCACGCACGCCCGAAGGCGCCCCCGCCAGGGGGGCGCCTTCGGGCGGGGGAGCCTTCAATGTGCGTGTCGCTCGCCGGCCGCGGCGTTCAGGCGTTCACGTTGCGGGACCACGACGTAGGCGGGGTCCTTCGTGGAGGCGACTCCCGCCTCGAAGGTGCCGAAGCGCTGCAGGGCGCTGCCGGCGAGCAGTGACAGTCCGGCCGCCACCGCGGCCGCGCGGCTGCGCCGGGCGACCGTCACGGCGGCGAGTGCTCCGCCGAGAGTGAGGCACTCCGACGCCTGGCGCAGACGGTGGGCCCGTCCGGTGGTGTAGGCCTTGGGCACCAGACCCGGCCGGCGATCGATCAGCCGGGCCGCGACGAGTTCGACCGCCGCCCCCACCGCGCCCAGTCGGCGGGCGGGGCCTGCCTCTTCCACAGGGGCCACGAGCATCCCGAGACCGCCGCCGCTGGCGGCAGCCGATCCGGTGAACACGAAGGGAAGCTCCTGGCGCGCCTCATGCCAGGCCGGCACGGCCGTCTGGGACAGCAGCACCGCGGTGTAGGCGGCGAGCGCCGGTGCGATGGCCGCCGAGGACATCCCGGCCGGGCGGGCCGCCTTGTGCAGCAGCCGCCCGGGCAGGCTGCTCCGCAGGGCGGTGGGCAGGAGTTCCGCGGTGGCGGCGAGGCTGATGCCGGGACTGTAGGCCATGAGGATCCAGGTGCCGACGGACATCGGTGAACTCGGCTTCGCGACCCGGAGCATGTGGTGGAACCGCTCGGGCCGGCCGAGGTCCGCGATCAGGAAGTAGCTGCTTGCCAGCAGGGCGCCGAAGCCGCCCAGGCGGCACCACCGGCGCAGCTCGGGGCGTCCTGTGACGTCGGCGCCGGCCGCGAGCAGGGCGCCCCCCGCCGAGAGCCCGCCGGTGAACAGATAGGCCGGCACCTTCCACTCCCACACCGGTGGTTTGAGCACCGGCCGGCCGTAGTACGAGCGGAAGTCCGTGCGCGGCACGGAGGACCCCTCGTGCCCCGCGCCGCCGCGGCCGCCCGAGCCGAACGTGAGGGCGCGGGCGTCGTCGGCGTGCGTGTCGCTGCGGGGCTCACGCAGGACTCCGTCCTCTTCGGTCATCGCCCGCCTCCTTTCAGGAAGACGGCGACGGACGCGGCCAGCAGGCCCGAGGCCGCCACACCGGCGTACTTCCACATGGACGGCAGGTCACGCGTGGGTACGACGGGATCCGGTGGCAGGCCGTACACCTCCGGCTCGTCGAGCAGCAGGAAGAAGGCCCCGTCGCCGCCCACGCCGTCGTCGGGGTCCCGTCCGTACAGCCGCGCCTCGCTCACGCCCGCCTCGTGCAGCTGCTCCAGCCGCCGGTCGGCGCGCTCGCGCAGTTCGTCGAGCGGCCCGAACTGAATGGAGTCCGTCGGACAGGCCTTGGCGCAGGCCGGCTCCAGGTCGCCGCGCAGCCGGTCGTAGCACAGGGTGCACTTCCAGGCCCGCCCGTCGTCGGGCCTGCGGTCGATGACCCCGTACGGGCAGCCGGACACGCAGTAGCCGCAACCGTTGCAGATGTCGGGCTGCACCACGACCGAGCCGAACTCCGTGCGGAAGAGCGCTCCCGTGGGGCAGACGTCGAGACAGCCGGCGTGCGTGCAGTGTTTGCACACGTCGGAGGCCATCAGCCAGCGGAACTGGGTACGGGTCTCCGCACCGGCGGTGGCTCCGGGCAGTTCGAAGGACGGGAACCCGAGGTCGACCGGGCCGGTGCCCAGCTCGCCGCCGCCGCGCGGGGAGTCGCGCACGGCGTCCGCGACCACCTCCGCGGTGGCCTCGGTGCTGGAGGGGCCCGTGGGAAGTCCGGACAGACCTGGATCCTGCCGGCCCAGCGGGCGCTCCTGCTCCACGAACGCGACGTGCCGCCAGGAACTCGCGCCGAGCATGCCGGTGTTGTCGTACGACATGCCGAGCAGCTCGATGCCGTCCTCCGGCACGTCGTTCCACTCCTTGCACGCCACTTCGCACGCCTTGCAGCCGATGCACACGGAGGTGTCCGTGAAGAAGCCCACGCGGGGCGGCGGGTCGCTGTGGCCGGCGTCCGCCGCGGGGTCCTCGAGCGGCCCGTAGAGGCTGTGCTTGTCCGTCATGGGGACTCCTCCGGACGGCCCGGTTCGGTGTGGGCCGGGCTCTGGTCGGCACCGGTCGTCAGGATGCGGGTGCCGGTCGCCGGTGTGATCCCGGCCCGGCGGCGGTACTCCTTCACGTACTCCAGCAGGGCGGGGCCCCGAGGCCGGGGTCCGGGGCGGATGTCGCAGGTCAGTACCTTGCTCTCCTGGATGAACACATTGGGGTCGGCCACCACGCCGATCAGGTCGTTGACCACGTCGCCGCGAGTGAGTCCCGTGGAGCCCCAGTGGTAGGGCATCCACACCTGGTGGATGATCCGGCCGTCGACCCGCAGCGGCGCCATCCGGTCGGTGACGACCACGCGGGCGTCCACCGCGGTCCGGCTCGTGATCACATGCGCCCGGTCCAGGTGGCGCAGACCGCGTTCGGCCGCGAGCTCCGGTGACACCTCCACGAAGAGTTCCGGCTGAAGTTCCGAGAGGTAGGGCAGTTGCCGGCTCATGCCGCCTGCGGTGTGGTGCTCGGTGAGCCGCGAGGCGGTGAACACGAAGGGGAACACCTCGTGGTGCGCCTCGGGCGGCGCGGGGTTGGACGGGTTGTCGGGACGCCCGTACACCTTCCGCACCGGATTGCCCTGCTGGCCGTAGAGCAGGTTCCGTAGCGGGGACTCCGCAGGCTCGTAGTGGGTGGGCAGCGGGCCGTCGGCCAGCCCGGCCGGGGCGAACAGCCACCCCTTGCCGTCGGCCATCATGATGAACGCGTCGCTGCCGGAGAGCGCCTCCGGCCCCGATGCCCCCTCCGGCGGCCGGTAGTCGGGCGGCTTGTTCTTCTCGAAGTCCGGAATGTCGTGTCCGGTCCACTCGTGGCGCTCCTCGTCCCACCACACGAGGGCCTTGCGCTTGCTCCAGGGCCGCCCCTGCGGATCGGCAGAGGCCCGGTTGTACAGGACGCGCCGGTTCAGCGGCCACGTCCAGCCCCACTCCGCGTCGTACGGGCCCTGTTCCAGCCGCGACTTGCGGCGGCGGGCCTGATTGACCTCGTCGGCGTAGACCCCGCTGTAGATCCAGCAGCCGCAGGAGGTGGAGCCGTCGTCCTTGAGGTCGAGGTAGCCGTTGACCGTCCGGCCGGTGCGCAGGTCGATCCCGTTGATGTGGCGCAGCACGTCCGCCGGGGACGGTTCGTCGCCCTCGGTCCGGTAGTCCCAGGCGAGGTCGAGGACCGGGCGGTCGCGTTCGTCGGTCGAGCCGGCGAGTTTCTCCTTGATGCGCAGGCCGAGCTGGTAGAAGAACCACAACTCCGAGCGCTGGTCCCCGCTCGGTTCGACGGCCTGGTCCCGCCATTGCAGCATCCGCTGCGTCTGGGTGAACGTGCCGGCCTTCTCCACGTGCGAGGCGGCCGGGAAGAAGAACACCTCCGTGGGGCAGCGCTCGGTGACGATCTCGCCGGTCTCGATCTCGGGAGCGTCCTTCCAGAACGAGGCGCTCTCGATCATCGTGAGGTCGCGGACCACCAGCCACTCGAGGTTCGCCATGCCCAGGCGCTGCAGCCGGCCGTGGGCCGATCCGACCGCCGGGTTCTGGCCGAGCAGAAAGTAGCCGAAGACCTTCCCGTCGACCATGTCCATCACGGTGCGGTACGTGCCGTGGTCGCCGTTGATCCGCGGCAGGTAGTCGAAGCAGTAGTCGTTCTCCGCGGTCGCCGCGTCGCCCCAGTACTCCTTGAGCAGGGAGATCATGTAGGAGTCGGCGTTGCCCCAGAACCCCTTCTGCTTGGGGTGGCGGACTCCGTTCAGATAGGTCGCCAGGTTCTCGTGGGTGGTGTCCGGCATCGGCAGATAGCCGGGCAGGAGGTTGAACAAGGTCGGGATGTCGGTGGAGCCCTGGATGCTGGCGTGCCCGCGCAGTGCGTAGATGCCGCCGCCGGGACGGCCGATGTTGCCCATCAGGAGCTGGACGATCGCACCCGCCCGGATGTATTGGGCGCCGACGGAGTGCTGGGTCCAGCCGACGCTGTACACCAGTGCGGTGGTGCGCTCCCGGCCGGAGTTCTGCGTCCAGGCGCGGCACACGTCCAGGAACAGGTCCTGGGGCACCCCGCAGATCCGCTCCACCATCTCGGGCGTGTAGCGGGAGAAGTGCCGCTTGAGCACCTGGAACACACTGCGGGGATGCGCGAGATCCGGATCGGACGCGACATCGCCGGAGCATCCCTCGACGGCCGGCCCGCCCGCGCCGTGCTGGTACGGCGCGGACTGCTCCTTGTTCCGGTCGCCCGCGCGCTCCTCGGCCTGGATGCTCTCGTACGCCCAGCTCGACGGGTCGTACGAGGCGGTGTGCGGGTCGTAGCCACTGAACAGGCCGTCCAGGTCCTCCGTGTCCTGATACCGATCGCTCAGGAGGCATCCCGCATTGGTGTACGCCTTCACGTACTCACGGAACTCCAGGCCGTTGGACAGGATGTGGTTGACCACGCCGCCGAGGAAGGCGATGTCGGTGCCGGCCCGCAGCGTGACGTGCTGGTCGGCCAGCGCACTGGTGCGGCTGAACCGGGGGTCGATGTGGATGACCCTGGCACCGCGCGCCTTGGCCTCCATCACCCACTGGAACCCGACCGGATGGGCCTCGGCCATGTTCGAGCCCATGATGATGATGCAGTCGGCGTTGATCAGGTCCTGCTGGTAGTCGGTGGCGCCGCCACGTCCGAACGAAGCTCCCAGACCGGGAACGGTGGCGGAGTGTCAAATACGCGCCTGGTTCTCGATCTGAAGCGCACCGAGAGCGGTGAACAGCTTCTTGATCAGGTAGTTTTCCTCGTTGTCGAGCGTCGCGCCGCCCAGGCCCGCGAAACCCATGGTGCGTCGGAGCGTGTTACCGGCCTCGTCGGTGTCCTGCCAGCCCTTGCGGCGCGCGTCCAGCATCCGGTCGGCCACCATGTCAACGGCCGTCTCCAGATCCAGTTCCTGCCACTCGGTGGCGTACGGGGGCCTGTACCGCACCTTCTGCTCACGCTGCGGGCCGGTCACGAGCTGCTTGCTGGCCGAGCCCTTGGGGCACAGGCGGCCACGCGAGATCGGGCTGTGCGGGTTGCCCTCGATCTGGATGACCCGCCCGTCCTTGACGTAGACGCGCTGCGCGCAGCCCACCGCGCAGTAGGGGCAGACCGAGTCCGCGACCCGGTCCGCCTCGTCGACGCGGGGTCTCAGGCCCGCCGAGCGCTTCGACTGGGCGGCCTTGCCCCGGCCCAGCCGGTCCGCCCCCGTGATCTGCCGGTACACCGGCCACGCTTCGATCCACCGTTCCAGGCCCATGCACCTGCTCCTTCGTGCGGTGGCGGTCACCAGCAGACGCTACCGCCGGGGTGGCCGTCCGCAAGTCGAGGCGCGCGCGGCCGGCCGCCGCCGCAGACGCTCAGTTACGGTCGCCCGCGGACCGGAGGGTGATCACGAGCTTGCCGCGGGTCCGACCGTCCAGCAGGTGCCGGATGGCCGCGGCGGTCTTGCTGAGCGGGTAGACCCGGTCGATGACCGGTGAGACCTTACCGCCCTCGATGAGGCCGGACAGGGATGCCAGGTCTTCGGCGTTCTCCGACGCGACGAAGGTGCCGAGGGTCTGAGCGGTCCAAGGGGACAGCAGTTGAGCCCGGAGCTGACGGTCGACGCCGCCGAGCCAGCGACCGCCGTTCTCGCCCCCGACGATGACGAGCCGTCCCATCGGGGTCAGAGTGCGGCGGAGATCCGACAGCCGGCGGTTGCCTCCGATGTCGAGGATCACGTCGTAGCGGTGCCGGCCGTCGGCGAAGTCCGCACGGGTGTAGTCGATGACCCGGTCGGCGCCGAGGGCGTGGACCAGGTCGACCTTGGTGGTACTGCACACGGCTGTCACCTCGGCCCCGTAGGCCTTGGCGATCTGCACGGCGAACGTTCCCACGCCTCCCGACGCCCCGACGACGAGCACCTGTTGTCCCTGCCGGACTCGGCCGTGGTCGCGAACGGCCTGCAGGGCGGTGACACCGGAGATGGGGACGGCGGCCGCCTGGTCGAAGGAGAGATTCGCCGGCTTGGCCGACTGCCTGTCGGCCCGGACACAGGCGTACTCGGCGAACGAGCTGTTGCACGTGCCGTACACCTCGTAGCCCGGCGCGACGCCCGTCACGGACGCGCCCACGGCTTCGACGGTCCCGGCGAAACCGCGCCCCGGGCTGGGTTTCTTGGGCCTGCGAAGGCCGAACCCCGCCATCCGGATCGGATAGGGCAGCCCGGCCATGATGTGCCAGGTGCCCCGGTCCACGCCGGCCGCGTGCACCTTCACCAGCACCTCGTTCGGCCCGATCGCCGGCCGGGCGATCTCCGCCGTCCGCAGGACGCCCTCGGGCTCCGGCCCGTACCGGTCCTGCACGATCGACCGCATCGTGGTCGCGCGGGGGGCCGTGGCGGCCGGCCCGCTGGGGGAGTCGAGCGACGTGGGCTGCATCGGGACGCTCCTGGTCCTGGGAGTCTGAGGGTCTGGATCCTTACGCCGTAAGGTTCTTCCTTACCCGGTAAGGTTGTCAAGGTGAAGACGGAAGAACGCCGATGACCCCGCGCACCGGGCGTGACCGGGCGCCCCGTGTCCCCCTCAGCCGCGAGAAGGTGCTCCACGCCGCTGTCGCGCTGGCCGACGAGAGCGGGATCGAGGCGCTCACCATGCGCAAACTCGGCGAGGCGGTCGGCGTCGAGGCGATGTCTCTCTACACGCACGTCGCCAACAAGGAAGACCTGCTCGACGGCATGATCGACCTGGTTTTCGAGGAGATCGAGCTTCCGTCCCCTGAGGGCGACTGGAAGACGGGGCTGCGCCGTCGGGCGATCTCGGTGCGCCTGGTCCTGTCCCGGCACCGCTGGGCGATCGGTCTGATGGAGTCGCGGACCTCCCCCGGCCCCACGACGCTGCGGCATCATGACGCGGTCATCGGATGCCTGCGCAGGGCCGGCTTCTCCGTCGCGCTGACAGCGCATGCCTACTCGGCCCTCGACAGCTACATCTACGGATTCGCCCTGCAGGAGCGCCACTTGCCCTTCGACACCCCAGGTGAGACGGCTGATCTGGCGCAGGCCATCCTGACGCAGGCCGCCGGGCATTACCCGCACCTGGCCGAGCTGGCGACCGAGCACGTCCTCCGCCCCGGCTACGACTACGGCGACGAGTTCGCATTCGGGCTCGACCTGATCCTCGACGGCATCGAGAGGGCCGGCGGCAGGGCGTAGGGCCGCCGTGGAGTGACCGCGACTTCCCGGACCACATGGTGTGCCCGTACTGCGGTCGGCCCGCCCGCGGCAGCAAAGGTCCCCGGATGTCGGCCGGCGGCGAAGGCTTCATCTGCGACAGAAAGGGGACTCGTCCCTTCTCCCCGGTCCCGAGACGAGGAGGGGTACCTGATGTCCGAGTACGAACGTTCACGCACCATGCCGGCACTGCCCGAGAACGTCTTCGACCAGGCCGCCGACGTCGACCAACTCGAGGACTGGCTGCCGAACGCACTGCACGTGCATGCCGAGGTCCCG
Source organism: Streptomyces sp. NPDC001156 (assembly GCF_053598275.1). NCBI lineage: Bacteria > Bacillati > Actinomycetota > Actinomycetes > Kitasatosporales > Streptomycetaceae > Streptomyces > Streptomyces sp. NPDC001156. The sequence continues at coordinate 15,177 of NZ_JBSFJX010000106.1, forward strand.
CCCGCCGTGACCGTGCATGACGATCTCGCCGAGCGGGACATGTCCGCGCTGCTGAAGGCACGGCCCGAGCAGATGCGCATCGAGTGGGGCACCCGCGACGAGGGGTCCTACGCCGGTTGGCTCCAGGTTGCGGGCATCGGCAGCGGAACCAGCGAAGTGACCGTGCATCTGTCGTTCTTCGACGACCGCCATGACCCGGGCGAGAGCTCAGTGCACGAGGCCCTCGACAGCAGCCTGAGGCGACTGGAGGAGCAAGTGCGGCTGAGGGCCGAGAACACGTCCGGCTGACAGTCCGATCCCGCCGCCGGAATCTTCGGCAGCCCCTGGGATCCCCACGCTTCTCACCAGCGGAAACGACATAGCGCAGATCCCAGAATCGCGCCTTGCGCCCGGGCCCGCATCCTGACGAGAAGACGCCACCCAATTGGCCTACAAACTTCCGATTCCCGGCATGCGGGGTACTCCGTTCGGCCCCATGCTGAGGCTGGAACTGTTGCCAATGGAGCGCCGTTCTGATCACTGCTGCACTAGGGGGCACCGTGATCCTCATAGCCCTGCTTGTCCCGGTGATACTCCTTCTGGTCATGTTCGCTCTGGACGCCCTGGAGAATTTCCTCTTCCCACCGCCGGAACAACCGGTCCTGAGAGAAGAGACAATCCCGGAGCAGGCGACATCCGAGTGATCCGGATATCCGGGCCGTCGCACCGCTGACCGGCGGCAACCGCTGCGACGCACGCGCTTGCCGGCCGAGTTCGGCGGGATGGCTCCGTCGACCGCTCCTTTCACTCGCAAGCCGCTCCACCGTGGTGCACTGTGGGAGGCATGGGCTTGTGGCAGCGAGGCTTTTCCAGCCTCGAGCGGCCGTGGCAGTCGAAAGTCATCCTGCTGGTGATCCCAGTGGTGCTCATTGTCCTGATCTCGGTCGCCGACATCATTGCCCCGGCCGACATCGTCCTCGGACCGCTTCTGGTGATCGCGCCCGCCCTCACCGCGTGGTTCGACGGCCCGTGGACGACCGGGGCCGTGGGAACGCTGGCCATGGCCGCGCAGGCGTTCATCGGCTGGCGCTCCCACGCGCAGTTCTCGCGGAACGTGATCGTCGAGGTCATCGCCCTCGGGGTGCTGACGTCCGTGGTCGTGATCATGTGCGTGCTACGCGATCGGCGTGGACGCCAGCTCGCCCAGGTGCGGTCGGTCGCCGAGGCCGCCCAGCACGTCCTGCTGTGGCCGTTGCCGACCCGGATCGGCCCGCTGCACCTCGCATGCCTCTATCTGGCGGCCGAGGACGAGGCCGAGATCGGGGGTGATCTGTACGCCGCCGCCCGCACCGAGGGTGCGGTCCGCGTGATGATCGGCGACGTCCGCGGCAAAGGGCTGCCTGCCGTCGGCGAGGCCGCCCTTGTGCTTGGTGCCTTCCGTGAGGCCGCCCATCTGCACGCCACGCTGCCCCAACTGGCCGCCGCCCTGGAGCGGAGCGTCGCCCGCTACCTCAGCGACTTCGAACCCGACGACGAGACCGGCGAGCGCTTCGCCACCGCTCTTCTGCTGGAGATCCCGGACGACGACCCCATCATCCGGGTGACCAGTTGCGGACATGTGGCCCCTCTGCTGCTCGGTCCGGGCCGCGCCGTGACGGTCCCGGACCTCACGCCCGCGCCTCCGCTCGGCGTCGGTATGACCGGGGCCGACGTGTACAGCCTCGACGTGCTGCCCTTCGGCCCCGGCGACACCCTGCTGCTCTACACCGACGGCGTCATCGAGGCCCGCGACCGGAACGGCGTCTTCTACCCGTTCGCGGAACGCACCGCCCAGTGGGTCGAGGACGGGCCCGAGGCCCTGCTCCACCACATCAGACGCGATCTGCTCGCGCACACAGCCCGCCGTCTCGGCGACGACGTCGCCCTCATCGCCATCCGTCGTGCCGCCGGCCGGCAGCCCGGCCACCACCTCGGACGGGTGGCGCGGTCCAACGGATCGTGTTTCGGCCCCGAAGCGAAGGAACCGGGTGGCGCGGCGGCACACGCCGGCCAGAGCCTCGGCTGGGGCGCTGTGCCGGCCGGCCCGTTCCTCCCGGTGACGCGGCGGACCCGGCCGCGGCCGGCATGACCGACAGCGCGGCACCAGGGACAGACTCAGCCCGAAGGCCTTCACGTTCCACGGCGCGGGGTTTTGATGTGGCGTGTTTGCTCGGTAATCGCCTGAGTTGGCGGGAGGCCGACCTTGGCGGCGCCCAGTGGTTGCATCGTGAACGTTGTCATCATCGGTTGCAGACCGGTAGGTTCACCTAACCGTTGTGAGGGTACGGGGCGCCGATCGGCAGCGATGGCGGTGGGGGATCGGCGGGCGTTCACGGATCGGGCACGTCTGCCGGCTGAACGGCGGCGTAACGCCGAGCGAAACGTCGGAGGCTGTCGAGGCGAATGTGTCTCAGCCTCGTCAGGATGTTCATTTCTGTTCACCTTCAAGCGGTCGTATGTGAACCGTACGGTGGCCGACGGGCCTGGGCTGGCTTGTGAGGATGGGTAGGTACTGATGCGCGGTGGGGACGAGAGACCGCCGGTGTCCTATGGGGGTTCGCTCATACCCGGACAGAGAACACCGAACGGATTGCAGCAACCGCTGCCTCCGCTCTCCGTGGCCGACCGGTCGCCACAGCCTCCGCAGGAATCGACGGGCGCGCAGAAGCGCGTCGCCGGCGACCGCGCGGGACGCCGGCTGTACGCCATCGACGGAATCCGTCTGGTTGCGGCGCTCATGGTGGCGGTCCACCACTATGCCGGTACGAATCGGATGAACCACGAGAACAACCGGTACTGGGGCCGCCCGGTGTCCGAGATCATGCCGACGGTCTTCCGGTTCGCCTCCTACGGATGGATCGGCGTCGAGATCTTCTTCGTCATCAGTGGGTTCGTGATCTGCATGTCCTGCTGGGGGCGTACCCCGCGGCAGTTCTTCATTTCCCGGGTGATCCGGCTCTATCCGGCGTACTGGTTCGCCATCGTGTTCACGACGCTCGTGCTGACGGTGCTGCCGGGTGTCTGGGGGCGGCTGCAACCGCGCGAACTGCTGCTCAACTTCACGATGCTGCAGACGGGTTCCGGCGTCGCGAACGTGGACGGCGTGTACTGGACCCTCTGGTCCGAACTGCGGTTCTACCTGCTCTTCCTGCTCGTCGTCGCCACCGGGCTGACGTACCGGAAGGTCGTCCTCTTCTGCTGCGTGTGGGGCGCGGTCGCGATGCTCGCACCGGTGTCCGGGTTCCCGCTGCTGGAGCTGGTCGCCAATCCGGACGGCGCCTGGTTCTTCATCGCGGGACTGGCCCTCTACCTCATGCACCGGTTCGGTCAGGACCTGCTCCTGTGGGGCATCCTCGGCATGGCATGGCTCATGGGACAGAGGGAGCTGGGGTCCCGGATCGACGAGGTCGAGCACGTCTCCAGCTGGCGGGGGAGCCTGCTGATCTTCACGGTGTTCCTGCTGGTCATGGTCGGTATCTCGCTCGGCATGACGGACCGTGTCCGCTGGAAGTGGCTCGTCACGGCCGGGACGATGACGTATCCGCTCTATCTGATGCACTACGCGGCGGGCACGACGCTGATCAACCGCCTGCGGGACACGATGGACGCCCGGGTTCTGCTCATCGTCGTGATCGGCGGCTTCCTGGTGCTGAGCTACCTCGTCCATCGCCTGGTGGAGCGGCCCGTGGCGCGGCTCATGAAGAAGGGCCTCGACTCGTCCTTCGCGCGACTGCGCAACGCCGGCAACCCGGCCTGAACCAAGGACACGGCCGAGGGGCGTCCCGCGAACGCGCGGGGCGCCCCTCAACCGTCTGCTGCCCGCGCCGTGGAGCGTCACCCGGAAGCCGCAGGAGCGCCCCTCCGTGATTCGGCCGACTCGGCGCGAAGCTCCCTCTCGCGGCCGAACTGATCACGATCATGTCCCGGCAGATCGCCCCGGTCCGCTGGGGCGGAGGCGGCGGAGTCTGAAGGGCTTCGGCACGGTCATTTCCGCCGCCGCCCGCCGGGACGTCAGGGTGCGTCGATGAGGCCGTACTTCGGTACGGTCACCGTGCGGGCGCCCGGGGTTCCGCCAAGGACCACCTTGCGGTAGGTGACGTTGTTCGCCGTGCTCTGTTCCTTGAGCCGGTTGTCGGGGTTGGCGATGACCTGGATGTAGTAGGTGCCGTTCGGCAGGTCCGTGATCTCGAAGGACTGACCGGGCCGGATCTGGGTGTAGGTGTCGCCGTTGCCGACATCGAGCACCTCGCGCACCGAGACGGAGGTCTCCTCACCGCAGGCGGTCGCGAGGTCGGTGTTGTACGGGTGCCAGTCGGCGTTCTTCACCGTGTAGTCGATCGCGTCGGTGTTGGCGAGGCAGAACGCCTCCTTGCCACTCCGGACGATCTCCTTCTTGTCGGCGCCGAGCAGCCGGTAGCTGGCGAAGTCGCTGAAGTGCCAGTGCTGGTGGCCTTCTCGAGGGTCCCACTCCATGGTGCCGGTGGGCGTGTACCCGACCTGCTTGCCCTTGGCGTCGTAGAAGTACTGGTACGCGTCCATCTTCTCTTTGCCGGGGCTGCGAAACCCGTCGACGACCAGTGGCGAGGGCCCGCCGTTCCAGACGGTGGCGCTGAAGGCCAGATAGTCCTTGCCCGGGACGTCCCCGTCCTCGCCGTCGGTGATGGCGATGCCGTAGGCGGGCAGGGCGCGGAGATCGGGCTTCGGCGTGTTGGCGGGGATGCCCGCCCGGCCCGCCGGACGCCTGGCGGCCGGCTTCGCGCTCTTGAAGGTCTCCCTGTGGGCGTGGCCGCCACCGGCCGGCCCCTGCCCTTCACCGGTCTGGCTGCGGACCGTCACCTTGACCGTCCGGGACTGTGCCGGGATGCCGAACACGTCACGGTACTTCTTGGCCACCGAGATCGTGGCAGTGTAGACGCCGGGGGAGAGATCGATCGGCTGCTGCTGCCTGAATCCCGGGGACGTGGCCGCGGCCCAGCCCTTCTCGACGCCCCACACCGAGCCGAGCGCGAACGGATTGTCGGAACAGCTGTCCGGGAACTTCGAGGTGGACGGTGCGTCGGGCCGGATGCGGCCGGCCCGGGTGTTCGGGCAGAACGACTGCGTCGTCTCCGCCACCTTCGCTCCCGACCGGTCGCTGATGCTGACCTGGAGGAAGTCCGGCAGGCCGGAGAAGTCCTTCACCAGGCCGGTCGGCAGGGCCTTGGTGAGGGTCTTGGTCCCGGAGTGGATGATCTGCGACGCGACGACGGGGTCGTTGTACGACTTGCGCGTCACCCGTAATTCGAAGGGACCTCCATCGACGGTGACGTAGGTGCCGAGGTCCAGATAGACCCCCGGTTCACCTTCCCAGCGGTCGACGGTCACCGCGTTCGATGCGGTGATGATTTTGAGCTTCGGCGTGCCGGCCGGGGCGGCCGCTATGGCTCCCGGTGCGGCGACCGCGCCGGCAGCGGCGACGGTGAGGGCCGCGGCGGCGACGAGCGCCGAACGGCGTACGGCATGAGGACGGTGTCTGGTCATCGGTTCCTCGTTCTGCGTGGTCCGACTGTGCTGTGTGCCTCGTGCAGGTGCCGCAGTGATTGCTGTGCGGCACTTGTGAAAAGTGTGAGAGGACGCTTTGGGTTGCCTGTGACCCCGAAGTCGCCGTGAATGTCGGCTTGTTACCGTTTCCGGCTCGCTGGAGTCCCATGCGGCGCGTCCATGTACGCCGCACTCGCCGACGGCCTCTTGAGGGCACCGATCCCCCTGTCACCGAATCGGGCTGCTGCTCAGGTTTGGTGCCTGCCGTGGGGCGCCTGAGGCAATGGGCAGGCCCGGTTCCCGGATGGCCGATGGCGGAGCTTGATGCGACGCTGGGAGACCGTGACAGCGGAGGTGGGGATCGAGACGTATGTCGTTCAACGCGTGACGATCCGGTCCCACTCCTCCCTGCGTCGGCCGCCGCAGGATACGCAGGCGGCCCCGTACACCGCGGGAGGACAACCCATGAATCGCACCACGAGAAGTCGCCTGCGCCTGGTCTCTGTGCTGCTGGCGGCGGCCGCGTCCGCGGGCCTGCCGGCGGGCGCCGACGTTGCGGCCGCAGCAGACGACGGCACTCCTCAGCGGGCCTCGGTTCCCTCGTGCACGAGCGCTCAGGTCGTCGCGAACAGTGCGCGGCGCATCGGGGGCACCCAGATCGGGATCACCGTCGTCAACAAGGGTTCGAAGCCCTGCGCGCTGACGGGCTTTCCCACGGTGGCTCTCGCGGGCCTGGGCTCACCGGACAAGAACAAGCCCCTCAACGTGATCCGCCAGGGCTCATCGGCGCCGGTGCAATTGGCGGTAGGCGGCCGGGCCTCGACGCAGCTCACCTTCACGCCGGTCCTGGGTGAGGCGGACGGGTACTGCGCCTCCGGTGCCACACCTTTCGTAGCGCCTTCGATCGTGGTGGGCGTCGCTGGTGGCAAGCAGCAGTTGGCTCCGGATGACGGCGGCGACTTCGCGCTCTGCGGCCAGAGCATTCGTGCCACCGCCTTCCGGGCGGCAGGTGCCTGACACGAACGCCGATCCGCAGCCACCGGCCGGTGGCTGCGGATCGGTTTGCCAGTCCCGGCAGACGGACGGCACTGGCCGTGCGTCCACCACGGTGTCGCACTGATCAGTCGCGTCCGCGACCCTTGTCCAGACGGGCCAGCACGGCACTCGCCATGGCTTGTTCACCCTTGGCGTTGGGATGTGCGGGGGCCGCCGGCGAGGCGGGCTGCAGTGGTTCGATCCAGCGGTCCGCGGGCGCCTTGCACATGTCGTGCCCCTGTGTGGGCCCGTAGGTGTCCACGTACTCCGCGTGATTCCACTGGGCCACCAGGCGAAGCATCAGGTTCAGGCGCTTCTCGGTGTCCCGCAGATAGGGAAAGTCCTTCGACGCGAACGGGACCGAAGGATAGCAACCGCTGCCGTCGTCGGGCAGCAGGTCCGGGTAGCCGACGACGAGCACACGGGCGTGCGGCGCCTTGGCGTGCACAGCCCGCAGCACACGGTCGACCTTCGGCGCCGTCTGCACGATGTTCAGCGCCAGCTGGTCGAAACCGGACGCGGAGTAGTGGCGCTGACACGGGTTTCCCGTCACGTCCGTGGAACTGAGGCCCGCGCAGGTGGCGATGATGGACCCGAAACCGATGTCGTTGCCGCCGATCTGGACGGTCACCAGATCGGTGTCCCGTTGCACCGCGTTGAGCTGAGGAGGATTGGTGCCCTGCGGCTTCCACATGTGCTCGGTCGTCGCTCCGCCGCAGCTCGCGTCCTTGAACGCGGTCACTTCGCGCTCCGCCGCCACGATCGAGGGGTAGTTGTGGTCGGAGCGGGCGCAGGCCGCGTCCACCTGCTGCGGGATGAGGGGGCCCGAGGTGTAGGAGTCCCCGAGTGACACGTACTGCGTGTCACGGCCATGCGCCACGCCATGGGCCGAGGCGGGTACCGCCGAAGCGGCGACGAGGACGCAGCCGCCGATCGCCGCCCCCGCCGTGAGCGGCCAGGAGCGACGTCTCGCCGCTTCGCCAGAATGGGTGTCATTCGCCATGCAGGTCCTCCCCCTGAAGCCAGGCCGGCACGCGGAACCGCACCAAGGACGGCTCTCGCGCGTTCGATTGGGCTTGTATACCGTTCGGTATGTCCCGCGTGCCAGAGTCGTGAACGGGGCAACTGGGCGGCGGGTGCCACTCACGCCGACGAGGGGCCTGGTTCCGCCGGGACCACTTGAAGTGGGTGACCCTGCGCAGAGTACGTTCAGCAGTAGTAGGCACATGCTGTCGCAGCCGGGCGCGAAGTGATCTGATGAGAGTCGCTGCCGAGTGTCCACACAGATGACGCTCCTGGGCTGCCCCGCCCAGGACAGTCCGCGGGGACGTGCACTCGGCGGTGCCGATGGCCCCGCACACGCCCGTAAAGGATTGGCCCGTATGGAATACCGTCACCTCGGCCGCAGTGGCCTGATCATCAGCGAGATCGCCTATGGCAACTGGCTGACCCATGGTTCGCAGGTGGAGGCGGAGGCGGCGACGTCATGCGTGCGCGCCGCGCTCGACGTGGGCATCACCACCTTCGACACGGCTGACGTCTACGCCGCGACTCGGGCCGAGTCGGTTCTGGGCGACGCGCTGAAGGGCGAGCGCCGCGAGGGACTCGAGATCTTCACCAAGGTCTTCTGGCCCACCGGGCCGGGCCGCAACGACCGCGGGCTGTCGCGCAAGCACGTCATGGAGTCGATCGAGGGGTCGCTGCGCCGTCTGCGGACCGACTACGTGGACCTGTACCAGGCCCACCGGTACGACGTCGCCACGCCGCTGGAGGAGACGATGGAGGCGTTCGCCGACATCGTCCACTCCGGCAAGGCGCACTACATCGGGGTCTCGGAGTGGCCCGCGGAGCAGATTCGGCGTGCCCACGCCCTGGCGCGAGAGCTGCGCATCCCGCTGGTGTCCAACCAGCCCCAGTACAACGCCCTGTGGCGGGTCATCGAGGGAGAGGTCGTGCCCGCCTGCGAGGAGTTGGGCATCGGCCAGGTGGTATTCTCGCCGATCGCGCAGGGTGTGCTGACGGGCAAGTACACGCCCGGTCAGCAGCCGCCGGAAGGCTCCCGCGCCACCGATGCCAAGGGCGGCGCCAACATGATCGCCCGTTGGCTCCGCGATGACGTGCTGGAGGCCGTTCAGCAGCTCCAGCCGCTCGCCGCCGACGCCGGGCTCTCCCTCGCACAACTGGCCGTGGCCTGGGTGCTGCAGAACCCCAACGTCTCGGCGGCCATCATCGGCGCGTCGCGGCCGGAGCAGGTCGCGGAGAACGCCAAGGCGGCCGGTGTCGTGCTCGATGCCGACCTCATGGCCCGCATCGAGGAGGTCCTGGAGCCGGTCGCGGTCACCGACCCCAAGCGGGTCCACGACAACGTGCCCGAGCGTCGCCCGTAAGACACCGGCGCCCTCGCGCTTCGACGTCCTCCCGGCCAAGGGCCGGGAGGACGTCGCCGTGTGCCTGGCCGCGGTCCGAAGGGCCACGCCGAGTGGCCGGAACGTGGGCGGCTCGGCCGGCGAGCCTGCCGCGACCGGCTCACCGGGTTTCTCCGAGGATGCCCCGGCCTTCAGGCCGGGCAGGAATCGGACTCCTGCGGAGCAGGGCGGGGATGGCCGGATCGCCGTCGGGGCGGTGGCGTTCCAATCGGCGGACCGGTTGGGCGGGTTCGCGTTCAGCGGGCGGCCGCGAACGCGTCGCGGGCCCAGTCGGCGAACTGCATCCAGTGGATGTGCGGTGCGGCCGCGTGCAGCGCGGGGATGTCCACGCGGTAGCCCGGACCGTTGAGAAACGTCCACATCGCATGCATGTCTGGACTCCCGATCGCCTCGAGCGGAACTTGCTCATGGCGGACTTCGTGTCCCACGGCGGCGCTCAGCGCGGCCGCCATCTGTGCGGGCGTGGGTGCGTCACCGGCCAGCTCGATACGCCGTTCCGTGTACGCGGCGGGGCTCAGCAGCACCTCGGCCGCGAAGGCCCCGAGATCGGGCCGGGCGAGCTGCTGCAACGGCCTGTCGGCAGGCAGCGGCAGGTCGAGGACCCCGCTGCGGATGCGTTCCGCTCCGCCCAGGGCGTTGTCGAAGAAATACGTCGGGCCGAGGATCGTGTACGGCACATCGCCGGAAGCCAGCTCCTGCTCGATGCGTGCCTTGCTCTCGAAATGCGGTACGCCGCTGTCCTGGTCGGCCCCGGCCACCGAGCTGAAGACAAGATGCGGCACGCGTTCCTCGCTCGCCGCGGCCAGGATCGCCCGCCCCTGGGCCACCTCGGCCTCCACGCCCGCCTCGAAGGGAGTCGTGAACGCGAAGACCCCTCTGACCCCGTTCATCGCGGCTGCGAGCGACGCGCGGTCGCCAAGGGATCCCGCCACCACGTCGACGCCCCGGTCGGCCAGTTCACGTGCCCCCCTGTGGCCGGTGTCACGTACCAGTGCCCGGACGGGGGCGCCGCGGCCCAGGAGGGCGTCGGTCACGGCTCTGCCCTGACCGCCGGTCGCCGCAAGCACCAGGATGGGTTCGTCGACCATCGGGGGAGTCCTCCTGCACGGGTACGCGCGGCGATGAGTCATGAGCCAGTGGTGCCAACGCTATCGCTCGACGTCTGGCGACGCGCTCAGCGGCGCGGCAGCCTCACCGCGTGCCACCGGGACCCGGCCCGGGAGCGAGGCGCCCGTACCGCGGGCCTGTGGCGGCAGCCCCGGCGGCGGGAGGTCAGGCCTCGTCGGTTTCCGGGAGCAGGAGGACGGGGACGTGGGTGGCGTGGCTCACGGCGTCGGAGACACGGGGGTTGAACCAGGCGGCGAAGGTGCTGCGGTGGTGGGGGCTGAGCACGAGCAGGTCGGCGCCCACCCGCTCGGCGGCGGCGGTGATCGCGGGGGCGACCTCGGTGATGAACTCACCGAGCAGTTCGCCCTCGGCGCTGACACCGGCGTCACGCAGAGCTGCGAGGGCCTCGTCGAGAACCTGCTGGGCTTCCTTCTCGTCCTCCAGCGGCATGACGGCGCTGCCGACCGGCGCGGTGGTGGCGATGTGGAGAACGTGCACCGTGCTGTCGAACTTCTGGGCGAGAGTGGTGACGGTGTCGAGCGAACGCTGCGGCAGCGGGGTCGGGTCGACGGCCAGCAGAATACGCTGGAACATGCGGGCTTCTCCTTGAGGTGAAGAGACGGCGGGGCACCGACGGTCCGCTCATGGTGGGTGCGACCGCCCATGCCGCAGAAAGGGATCAGCCCCTTGTCAGGGACGGTCCGTTTCCATGGCCCAGTCAATCATGTGCCCCTCGGCTCCTTGAGGGCGAGGTCAAGGCGATCGTGCAGGGTCAGTCGCGGCGGGCCACCAGGCGGTACGCGTTGGACAGCCGCAGCCGATGGCACAGGGGCCGGACCCCGAACCGGTCGATCAGTGTGCCCAGGACCAGCGCGGGGATCCCGGCGACGAGCACGGCGGTACGCAGTGCGCGGCGCAGCGCGTTCGGCCGCTCGGGCAGCCACGACATGTCGTCGTGCGGTGCGGCGTGGTTGAGCGCGAGCCACACCGCGGCCAACAGGTCGACCGGGTCGTGCGGTTCGGCGACCACCGTGAAGCCCAGCTCGGCCAGTCGGCCGCGGAGGTTGGCGACGGGCATGAGATGCAGGTGCTGCGACTGGAGCCAGGGCAGCCACCAACGGCCGAGGAGACGGGCGTAGCGGCTCTGCGGGTCAGGGACCTCCATCAGCAGATGACCGCCGGGACGCACCAACTGCCACGCGGCCCGCAGTTCGGCATTGGGATCAGCGCTGTGTTCCAGGTAGTGGAACATGCTCACCACGTCGTAGCGGGCAGTGAGCTCCGATGCCAGGCGGGGGAAGCTGCCGCAGTAGCCGCGCTCCACTCGTCCCTCGCGTTCGGCGCCGTCGGCAGATCCGCCAGGAGCCCGTCGAGATGCTCCTTGACCCTGGGCAGACCGGCCAGCGGGTCGACCAGTTCGGCGGAGGTGGTGGCCGAGGTCGTCCACGGCACGCCGAGCCGCTCGGCCACGAGTGCCCCGGCGAAGGCCTGCTGGTCGGCGACGACCACTTCCGGACGCACACTCTCGACGGCCGCCCGCACCCCCGGCGCCATCGCCTCGGCGAGCGGCACGAGGTACCACTCCCACAGGAACTTCAGGGCCTCAGGCCCCCTGGAGCTCGGCCGGCCGCTGGGCTCCGTCCTCCCCCGGGACCGGCCCGGCGCAACCGAACACCTCGGCGTCCGGCCGGCCAGCCACGCGACGAGCCCGGGGTCGGGGCACGCCCACGCCACCCGGTGCCCGCGCGCGGCCAGTTCGGCGGCCACACCCACAGCGGGGTTGGGAGCTGTTCGGTTTCGGATGTGCAGGAGTGTGTGTGAGTGTGCACGAGCATGTACTTGTTCGTGGTGTTGCAGCGCGCACGACCGCTTGGCGGGCACTGTCAGTGCCGGCCGGTACCGTTCTTCCTGTTGCCGATCACGTGTTGGGGAGGGGGGTGCATCGATGCGTGGTGAGTCGCTGCGCACGATCGCTGCCCCCTTCGTGGCCGTCGGCCCGTCCGGCGTGGCGATCCGCACCCGCCTCAAGGCCCTCACGCCGGACGACGAGCAGGTGTTACGTGTGGTCGGCGCGCATCTGGGGTCGCTGGCCTCGAAGGATCTCAAACGCCGGTGCGCCGAGGGCCTGGAGCACTCCGCGGATACGTGGGCCAGGCGCAAGCGGGCCCTGACCGACACGTCGTCCTCGCGGTGGGCCGGTTCGATCACGAAGGCCACCCACGATCAGTGGGCGCTGTCCCGGCGTGCCCAACTCGCGCACATCCGCAGCCTTGAGGCCGGCATCAAGACGATCGCGCACCGCCTGTCGCTGCCGGTGGGCGAGAAGGGCTCGAAGCGGGCGCCGGGCGGATACCGCACCCGCCAGGAGTGGTTCCACAAGTCTCGGCGACTGCATCTGCTCAAGGATCGGCTGGAGCGGGAGCGGGCCGATCACGAGGTGGGGCGGGTGCGGGTCGTGCGGGGCGGTAAACGCCTGCTCACCACCCGACACCACCTCGAGGCGGCGCAGCTCGCCGGGCACGCGTGGCGGCGTCGTTGGGAGGCTGAACGCTGGTTCCTGCAGGCGGACGGCGAGTCGGGCAAGCGGTTCGGCAATGAGACGATCCGCGTCACGCCTGAGGGCGAAGTGTCACTGAAGCTGCCTGCTCCGCTTGCGCACCTGGCGAACGCCCGGCACGGCCGGTACGTCCTCGCCTAATGGGACTTGCCGGGTCGGAGAGACTCGGTGCCGTAGCCGCCAGCAGGTGAGCACTACCCTCGCCGGAACCCTTG
>NZ_JBSFJX010000107.1:0-27850 GCF_053598275.1 Streptomyces sp. NPDC001156
GGACAGGGGGACGGTGGTGACCGGCGGGATCGTCCACGAGGCGGTGAGGTACCAGCGGCAGCGGTCTGTGTCGTAGTGGATGCGGTAGGCCACGGCCCGGTTCGTGGTGATGCGGGGGGTTCCCCCCGAGAAGTGGACACCGGTTTGTATGCTTATGCGGCAAGTGTGAGTGTAGCTGAGTGTCGGGCCTCGTAGGCGACGGGGCTGAGCTGGCCGTTCTTCTTGTGTCTGCGGCGGGTGTTGTAGCGCGTGAGTCAGCGGAACACGGACAGCCGGCAGGCGCGGGCGCCGTCCCAGCGGCGGGCGCCTTGCAGTGTTTCGCGTTTCAGGGATGCGTGGAAGCTCTCGCAGGCGGCGTTGTCCGCACTGGTGCCGACGGCGCCCATGGACTGGGTGACGCCCAACTCCTTGCACAGGTCGGCGAATTCCTTCGACGTGTACTGGGCTCCGTGATCGCTGTGGAAGATCGCCCCGTCCAGGCTGCCGCGGGTCGCGGCGGCCATCCGCAGCGCGTCGGCGACCAGTTCGGTGCGCATGTGGTCGGCGATGGAGTAGCCGACCACCCGGCGGCTGAAGCAATCCAGCACGGTGGCGAGATAGAGGAACTCGCCGTCGCCGACGGGCAGATAGGTTATGTCGCCCATGTACTTCGCACCCGGCTCGGCGGCGGTGAAGTCCCGGCCGAACAGGTCCGGCACCACCTGGTTCGCCGGCTCGGGCACGGTGGTGCGGACTTTCTTGCGCAGGTGCACCCCGACGATGTTGAACTTGCGCATGACGCGGGCCACCTTCTTCTCGTTGATCTCCATGCCGTGCGTGTCCCGCAGCTCGGCGGTGACGCGCGGGGAGCCGTAGGTGCCGTCGGAGTCGTCGTGCACGGCCTTGATCTTCGTCGCCAGGGCCGCCTCGGTCCGCTCCCGCGCGGCGCGGGCCTCGCGGCCCGCCCGCCACTTGTAGAAGCTGGAGCGGTGCACGTCGAGCACCTGGCACAGCCGCTTGACCGGGTAGGTCTCGCAGTGGTCCTCGATGAACTGGCAGCGGCCTACCAGGTCATCTCCGAGGCGAAAAACTTCGTCGCCTTGCGCAGAATGTCCCGCTCGGTGGCGAGCGTGGCGTTCTCCTTGCGGGCGGCCTTCAGCTCGGCCTCCAGGGCCTGGATGCGGGCTGCGAGCTCCTCGCGGGTGGCCTCGACGGCCGGGGTGGTGCTGGTCACGTTCTTCCTGGTCAAGCCGGTGGTGCTGCCGCCGCGGGCGCGGTCGGCGCGGATCCAGTTCCGCAGGGTCTCCGCGTTGAGTCCCAGGTCACGCGCGGCTTGCGCGATCGTGAGATCAGCATCCGAGTGGAACAGGGCCACGGCGTCGGCCTTGAACTCGGGCGAATAGACCTTCATCACCATAATCGGTCACCCTCTCCCGACCCCCACCGGGGTCGAGGTCAGGGTGTCCACCACTCAGGGGGAGGCTCCGCGGTCGGCCCACTCGTCGCTGCGGTGGTGGAAGACCGCGGTTGCGGCGAGGACGTACCGGCCGTGCGGGGCGTTCGCCAGGTGCGCAAGCGGAGCAGGCAGCTTCAGTGACACTTCGCCCTCGGGCGTGACGCGGATCGTCTCGTTCCCGAACCGCTTGCCCGATTCGCCGTCCGCCTGCAGGAACCAGCGCTCCGCTTCCCAACGCCGGCGCCACGCGTGCTCGGTGAGCTGCGCCGCGTCGAGGTGGTGTCGGGTGTGGAGCAGGCGTTTGCCGCCCCGCACCACCCGCACCCGCCCCACCTCGTGATCGGCCCGTTCCCGCTCCAGCCGGTCCTTCAGCAGATGCAGCCGCCGGGACTTTTGGAACCACTCCTGCCGGGTGCGGTATCCGCCCGGAGCCCGCTTCGAGCCCTTCTCACCCACCGGCAGCGACAACCGGTGCGCGATCGTCTTGATACCGGCCTCAAGGCTGCGGATGTGCGCGAGCTGGGCACGCCGGGACAGCGCCCACTGATCGTGGGTGGCCTTCGTGATCGAACCGGCCCACCGCGAGGACGACGTGTCGGTCAGGGCCCGCTTGCGCCTGGCCCACGTATCCGCGGAGTGCTCCAGGCCCTCGGCGCACCGGCGTTTGAGATCCTTCGAGGCCAGCGACCCCAGATGCGCGCCGACCAGACGTAACACCTCCTCGTCGTCCGGCGTGAGGCCCTTGATGCGGGTGCGGATCGCCACGCCGGACGGGCCGACGGCCACGAAGGGGGCAGCGATCGTACGCAGCGACTCACCACGCATCGATCTGCCCCCTCCACAACACCTGATCAGCAACGCGAAGAACGCTACCGGCCGGCACTGACATTCAGAGCCCGCCAAGCGTCGTGCGCGCGCTGCAACACCACGAACAGGTACATGCTCCTGCACACTCACACACACTCCTGCACATCCGAAACGGAACAGCTCCCAACCCTCCCTACCGGGAGCCCATCTGCTGCTCATGCGCCGAAGAGACCTTCTTGGCATGCGCATTGCTTCCCTGCGGGCCCGTCGCCTGCTCACCGCTCCGGCCATCGCCCTGGTCGCGTCCCTCACCGCCACGGTGGCGGTGCTCGCCCCCGCTCCGGCGGCGTTCGCCGACTCCAACGCCGTGCCGACCTACGAAGTCAAGATCAACCTGACCGGTGCAGCGCTCGACTCCTCTCACAACCCGACCGCGGCCGTGAAGGCCGCCTTCGGCATCACCGGCTCCGCCAAGGCCCGGTCCTACGAGTACTTCGACACGAACGCGCTCGACCTCGACGCGCAGGGCTGGGACGTGCGCCTCCGCCACAAGTCGGGCTCGTCCTTCGAGGAGTCGTACAAGAAGCGGTTCCCCGTGGTCGGCGGTGACATCGACGCCGCTCTGGACGAGGCGAACGACGAGGGCTTCGACAGCAGCGACACCAACTACGACGCCGAGGTGGACTGGGGCTACGCCAAGCAGACCCTCAGCTTCAGCAACGAGAAGAGCCACAGCGCGAGCGGCTACTCCGGCACCTCGATGCCCTCCGCTGGCACCGGCCGCAACTGGCTGGTCAACGACATCCCCGGCAAGCTCGACGACTGGTCCTCCAACAACTGGGGTTCGGACACCCTCAAGGCCTCCCGCGCCCACGGCCCGGTGACCTCGCAGGTGTGGTCGGGCGCGTGGGAGTGGTCCGACGACGCGAGCATCGTGGTCCTTCCCGTCGTCGGCGCGAGCGGGACCGGCACGGAGTACGTCGTCGAGCTCTCGTTCAAGACCGACGACTACGCGGACGCCGCCGATCTGCACGCCGACGCCCTCTCGGTGGCCGACTCGCACGGCTGGCTGTACCACGGCGACATCCTCAAGACCCAGCTGATCCTCGACCGTTTTTGAGCCGACGGGCAGTTCGGCATCACGGCGTCCGGCCACAGCCGTTCTCGGCTGTGGCCGGACGCCGTCCGCTGTGGCCCTTTTCCGTGCCGCCGGCGGGCGCAGGGACGGTCCCGTGTCGCGGCGTCAGGACCGTGGCGACTATCTCCACGTCGCTCCCGGGGCCCCGCGGATGACCCGGATTCGACCGTCGATATCGATCTGGGTGGATGCAGGGAGCCGCAGCGGGTACACGGCGAAAAGCCTTTTCGATGCTCGGACCCTGCTCGCAGCGACAGTAACGGAGACCAGATGAGGGCCTGCCGATCACCTGTGCCGTCTCCACTCCGCGTGTCCGCCGATGTCGTGGGTGGCCGGTACCGGTTGGACGCGAAAATCGGTACCGGAGGCGTCGCCGACGTCTATGAGGGGATGGATCTCCGCCTCATGCGGCCGGTGGCCGTCAAGGTCTTCCGGTCCGGCGCCGACCAGGAGATGGAGGAGCGCTGCGCCGACGAGGCCGTCCTGCTGGCACGCATGCAGCACCCGGGGCTGGTCACCGTCTACGACGCGGGACGGCACAAGGACCTCGGCTATCTGGTCATGGAACTGGTCAAGGGCCCCACCTTGAGCCGGCGTATATCGAGGGGGCTCCTGACACCCGGACAAGTCGCCGAACTGGGCGCCGCCCTCGCGGGCGCACTCGCGCATGTGCACGCCGCCGGCATCGTGCACCGTGACGTCAAACCGTCGAACGTGCTGCTGGATGACGCAGGAGCCCCGCATCTGGCCGATTTCGGCATCTCCCGGATGATGAACGCCACACGGCACACGGCCTCCGGCGCGCTGATCGGCACCGCGGCGTATCTGGCCCCCGAGCAGGTCCTCGGCAAAGGCATCGGGCCCGCCGCCGACATCTACGCGCTCGGCCTGGTCCTGCTGGAATGCCTCAAGGGAGAACTGGAGTACGACGGGACCCCGTTGGAGGCCGCCATCGCCCGCCTCCACCGACGGCCCGACATCCCCTGCTCGGTGCCCCCGGACCTGGCTCACCTCCTGAGCGCCATGACGGCACTGGACCCGGAGGCACGTCCCACCGCCGGCGAGTGTGCCGAGGCGCTGGCCGCCCTCTCCCACGGCCCGGTCCCGGTGCCATGCGCGGAACACCTCTCCGACGCGGCCACCACCCAGGCCGCGGGGATCAGGAGCGGAGAGGGGGCCGGAGGGCCGGCCGGGCGACAAGCGGCTCCAGGCGGCCGCCATGTCCGGGCCGTACGGACGATCCAGGGACCGTCACCAGAGCCCGTCACCCACCAACGACCGGGCCGAGCACGAGGCGGCTCCCGTCGCCTGGCGCAGGTCACCGGCACCGCGGTCCTCACGGCGGTTCTGGGGGCGACCCTGTCCGCCTCTGCCGACCGGGGTGACTACGGCGTCGACCGGGCCGCCTCGAGGGCACCCGGATCCACACAGCATCCGTCCACCACGTTGGCCGAGAACACGCCGAAGCGGGGCGTCCCACCGGCGCAAGCGCCTTCCGGCTCTCCCTCGGAGACCCACGGCCCTGCGACCGTCACGGACCCGTCCCGTGACGCCCGGCACTCCCCGAGCTCCCTGGACGGCAGCACCGTCACGCGGACTTGGGCACTCCATGAGTCCGACTGGCAGGAAGAGGCCCGTCACGGCGCCCAGCAGACCCAAGACCCTGCCACCCGGCGGCCCGAGCGCCATACGCAGCCCAAGGACGACCCTGGGCACAGACACCACCCGGGGAAAGAAGAGGCGAGCTGAGGTCCTTGGGGGAGTGGATGGGAGAGCAGCTCACCCCCGAACGGCGAACGGCGATAAGCGCGGGGCCAGAGGCGTAGGACGGTCGGCGAAGTGCGGCCGCGGGCGCAGGGCTACTTGTGCTTCCCGTTGCCCTTGTCGCCGCTGGCCTGCCCGTTCCCGGTCGCGCTGTTCGCGCCCCCGGAGCCGTTGCCGGAGGCGCCCGTGTTCCCCGTGCCGCCCTTGCCGGGGTTTGGGGTATGTCCGGCGGATTTGTTCGTGTTGCCCGACCCGGTCGTGGCCTCCGCGAGTTCCCGTGCGCAGTACGCGGCGACGTTGTCCTTGCCGCCCGCAGCCGCGACCAGCCGCTGCCAGGCCGTGGCATCGAGCGCCTTGCCGCGGTCCTTGACGTGCTCGTAGGTGCGGCAATGAGCCGCGGTCTCCTTGCCGGTGACCGAGCCGTGCTGCGGTCCGAGGCCGCCGGGGGAGGCCGACGAGGCCGCACCGCCCGTCCGGTGCGGGGCGACCGCCGACGGGTGAGCGGTCCCTCGGCCGGCACCGTCAGCGGACGAACCGGCCGACCCGATCGCCGCGACCGCCACACCGCCCAGGGCAAGGCTCGCGAACACCACGCCGAAGGTCGTCTTCAGGGATCGCCCGGCATGCCGCTCTCCGGGCACCCGCCAGTCGTCCCGGCGTCGGGTACGTGCCCGGTGTGTGCCCGCGGCCTGGGCGGTCCGGAAGGCGGCCAGAGCCCGCTGCTCGGCGTCGGGGTCGAGATCGCCTTCGCGCATCGCGGCGGCGAGCATCGTCTCCAGCTCGGCGTCGTCCCACGCGTCCCATGATCCGGACACGACGTCACCAGGGTGCATACGTCGGCGGCCCGGAGGTTCGTCGCCGCTCAGCCGTTCACCCATGTCGCGCTTCCGTTCCCTGTCCGGCGTATCCGATTCATCCGGTACTGCCGGGTTCTGATAGTCGTCCGCCGGCTCACTGCCGCCGCCGTCGTTCATTCCGACTCCCCCAGCGTCCGGGAAGTCTCATCCGTCACACCCTCTCCCGCCTCGCTGCCGACGCCCAGCTGGCGGGCGAGGCGTTTCAGGCCCCGGTGGGCGGCGGTGCGCACCGCTCCCGGGCGCTTGCCGAGGACGCGTGCGGCGGCGGTACCGTCCAGGCCGACCACGACCCGTAGGAGCACGGCCTCGGCCTGGTCCCGGGGGAGCCCGCGGACCAGTTCCAGGGCCCGCTCGGTGGAGAGGGACTCCAGGGCCTGATCGTGGGTGCTGTGCGGGCCCGGCAGGTCCAGTACGTCCTGCTCGATAGCTCCCGGCCGGGGCCGCACGCGCTGGCGGCGCAGATGGTCCAGTGCCCGGTGCCGGGCGATCGTCGCCGTCCAGCCGCGGAAACCGGCCCCGTCCCCCTTGAACCGTCCGAGGTCACGGGCGATCTCCAGCCAGGCGTCGGACGCCACGTCCTCCGCCTCGTCGCCGACCAGTCCCCGCAGGTAGCCGAGCAGGCCCGGCTGCACGATCCGGTAAGCGACCGCGAAAGCGGCCTCGTCCCCGTCCTGGGCCCGCGCGACCGCCGCGCCCAATTCCCCGTCGTGCGGCTGCACGCGCCGGGGTTGTCGTCTTTGGCCCAAGACTGTCCTCGTTCGCACCGGTTCATAGCGAGTCCGTACCGTCCGACGCACTCCGGTCGCATCGGCGGCCCCCATGGTGACCAGCGCCAGTTCTCACAGAAGTGTCACAACGCCTCAGTGCATGCCAGGTCGTCGCCGCGCTGCTGCGGCCCGCCGAACGGCGCCACTACGGGCCGCCGGTACGGCAGTTCGAGGAATCGGGCCGTCTCGGGGCGACGTGTCCGCGCGGGGTCCGGGACGAGCGACCGTTCGCCGGCGCCCCGCGAGCCCGGTGCTCGTACGGCGGCGTACGGCCAGCGCCGTCCCGGGGGTGATGTTTCGTGTCGGTCGTGCGCTGTGTGAGCGGTGCCGGGCTCGCGCCCGACCAGCCGGAGGCAGTCGTCCGGCGGGCCGCCGGCACCGCAAGCGACCCGTCCCGGGTCCTGCTCCGTGCCGCCGTTGACTCCCCCCGAGGGCGGCACAGGGTGGGACGGGGCGGTCGGGACCCCGTCCACTGCACGAGGTTCCGGCCGCCCCCTACACGTCGCACTGTCGGTGGACACCGGGCGGGACGTCGGTGGGGATTGGGGGATCGACGTCAGGCGAGGATCGCGGTCCTCATCAGGGCCGCCGGTCCTTGGGTTCGGGTGAGCCCGCGGTCGCGTCCCGGCACAGCAGCCGCAGCGAGCCGAGTCCGTCGAAGCAGCGGGTGGCCTCGCCTATGGGATCCCACAGCCGTCCGTCGGCGGTGCGGATCCAGTGGTCGTCGCCCGCCGCCCACCACTCGGCGTCCGCCTGGCGGATGATCACCTCACCCGTGTACGCCCCGAAGCCGCGCAGCACGCTCTCCACGGCGACCAAAGGCGTCTCCTCCCGCCGGAGGTCGTCGATCATGCGGTCGACGCGCCACAGGCTCGGTGCCGAGTAGTCGAGATGCAGCCGCGCCCCCTCCCGCATCGTCGCCACCGTGTCCGCCGCCCACCGCACGGGCTTGGCGGCGGCATGAGGTCTGGTTTCCTGCTCTGTCGTCACACACGGAGAAGCGAGGTCAGCGGCTGATCCGTCACTCCGCCCCCGGGATTTCGGCAACCGGCGCAGAATCCGCCAGGCCACGTCGGCGCCAAGATCGACGGATCTTCCCGGAACGGTCGCCCGCCGGGCGGAGTGATGTTCGGGTGCCTCCGTGCGCTCCTTCTGTGATGAGCACGTACTTCCATCTGCGAGCGGTACCGCCCCCGGCACTGCGCAACAGTGCGACCTGGCTTGAACGACTGTTCGAGGGTGATCGGGAGAACGCCCGGCACCTGTTCGTCCAGCACCGCGATGAGGTGCTGGACAGCTGTCACCTGGATCAGGAGCTCCTCTACGCGGCCGGCGCCTCCCCGTATCACGCGGACGACCGGCCCCGGTCCCAGGTGGTGCTCGGCGGTCGGCCGGTGTTCCATCCCGACCGGGACAAACCGCCGTTCCTGGTGCTGACGGCGGCCCAGGCGCACCGGGTGGCCTCATTCCTGACGATGGCCGACTTCGACGCGCTGTGGATCTTCGCCCGCGACGAACTGCTGCCTCGCTACGGCGGTGCGACCGCGGAGCCTGAGACGCGAGGCGCTTTCGCGGAGGCGCACCAGCGGCTGACGGCGTTCTACGCGCAGACCTCCGAGCACGGGGAGGCGGTGGTGAAGTGGCTACCGGCCTGAGACGCGCCGGCCGGGCCTTCGGGGTGGAGTGAGGGCCGGGGCGGCAGCGTAACCGGTACTGCGGTGTGGTGGACGCGGCGGATCCCGTCCGCGTCACCTCGGAGAGAGAGCGGCACCGTGACGTGCCTGCCTGCCTGCCCGTCTGTCGGCTCGCCTGCTGGCCGGCCCACTAGGGCGGCCTTGTTACCGCCCGGTCGATGATCTCATTCATGGGATTCGTCCCGTTCTGCGAGGCCGAGGTGTAACACATTCGGCCGAGTTGGCTCTTTCCAAGCGGGCGACCGAATCGGTCCGCCGGGGGAGGGGGCCACTCCTGAAGTGGCTCGTGCAGCGGCCGGACGAAGGCGGCGGAGCGGACGCGAGTCCGTACGGCGCGCCGGATCCACCCAGGACGGTTCCCGGTGGTCCGCACCCCCACGGCCCCCATGAGACATCGCAGTTCGTACCGAGAGGACAGTGATCCCAGCCCATGAGCGGACACCGGCGCCGACCACCGCAGCGCTCCATTCGCGGCACGGGTGCCGGCAGTCACCCCGCCACGGGTCGCCGGGCCTCTCGTCATCAGGCGCCCGGACCGGCCACGTCACGCCGGGCCCGGAGAGCGGCGCCAGCCGGCAGACGGTGGATCGACTATCCGCGCGGGGGAAGAACGGGACCGCGCCGCTGGCTGCCATCGGTGCGTCAGCTGCTGGGAGTCTTCCTGGTCTGTTTCGGTGCCACGGCGGCGGCCGTCGGCTACGCCTACGCCACGGTCACCATCCCTGACCCCAACCCCAGGACTCTGCTCCAGAACAACGTCTACTACTGGTCCGACGGCACCGTCCTGGCGACCGACGGCAGCGTCAACCGGCAGAACGTCACGCTCTCGCAGGTGCCCACCGACGTGCAGTGGGACTTCATCGCCGCGGAGAACGCGTCCTTCTACACCGACCCGGGTATCGACCCGCAGGGAATCCTCCGTGCCGCCGTCCACATGGCGGAGGGCGGCTCCGTCCAGTCCGGGTCGACGATCACCCAGCAGTTCGTCAAGAACACGTACCTCGATCAGTCGCAGACGGTCTCACGCAAGTTCAAGGAACTGCTGATCTCCACCAAGATCGGCGCCGCCATGAGCAAGCAGCAGATCCTTCAGGGATACCTGAACACCTGCTTCTTCGGCCGTCAGGCCAACGGCATCCAGGCCGCGGCCCGCATGTACTACAACCTCCCGGTGGAAAAGCTCAACGCGAGCCAGGGAGCCTTCCTGGCGGCGGCGGTCAACGAGCCGAGCCTCTTCCAGTACGCCGACTCCGACCCCGCGGCCAAGGCGCACGCGAAAGCACGCTGGTCCTGGGTGCTCGACCGGATGGTGACGACCGGCAAGCTGGCCCCGCAACAGCGGGCGAAGTACGCGGCGGCCGGATTCCCGGCGCCCACGAAGTGGAACCGCGGTTCGGCGTTCACGGGCCAGGTCGGCTACCTGGTCCAACTGGCCAAGTCGTACATCCAGGGACACGACCGGACCATCACGGACGGCAGCCTGAGCCGGGGCGGCTACCAGATCCACACCACCTTCGACAGAAAGAAGACGACGGAGCTGGCCCGGGCCGTCGCCACGGTCCGCAAGCGACGCCTCGACCCCGCCCACCGATCGGTCGACCGGGACGTCCAGGCCGGGGCCGCCTCGGTGGATCCCACGACCGGCAGGATCGTGGCGGTCTACGGCGGTGCCGGCTTCGACCAGGCCCACTACTCGGACAACGCCGACACCGCCGGAGTCCCGGTCGGCTCCACCTTCAAGCCGGTCGTCCTGGCCGCCGCGCTCCAGCACGGAGCCGTACTGCGGCCCGGCAAGTCTCCGGAGCCGATCACCCCGGACAGCAAGTTCAACGGCGACGACGGCATCCAGATCAAGGACCAGCAGGGCAACTACGTCGCCGACCCCAAGGACCCCACCGGGCTCCTCCACCAGCACAACGACACGCCTGACCATTGGGGCTACATCGATCTGCGCAAGGCGATGGAGCAGTCGGTCAACACTCCGTACGTGCAACTGGGCGAGGACGTCGGCTACAAGAACGTGGCCGGTACCGCGGAGGCCCTTGGACTGCGCACCAACAGCCTGGCGGCCCCGAGCGCCGGCTTCTACATCGGCACCTCCACACCGAGCGCCATTCGGATGGCCGGTGTCTACGCGACCTTCGCCGCGAGCGGTATGCAGGCGACGCCGTACTCGGTGACCAAGGTGACCCACAACGGCTCGCCGCTGACCGGCTTCACCGCCCCTGCCCCCGTCCGGGCCCTTCCCGCGGCGGTCGCCGACAATGTGACCGATGTGCTCCGGGGCGTCATCGCCCGGGGCACCGGCACCAAGGCCCAGGCCGTCGGCAGGACCGCGGCGGGCAAGACCGGAACGACCGACGACTACCGGTCGGCCTGGTTCATCGGCTACACCCCGCAGCTCGCCACCTCCGTCCTCCTGTTCCGGGAGGACCCGAACCACCCGCGTCTGGAATCCCTGGTAGGTGTCGGCGGCCTACAGAAGGTGTTCGGTGGCGACATCCCCACCGAGATCTGGACCGAGTACATGCGCGGCGCCCTCGCCGGCCTGCCCGACGCCCCCTTCCCGGCGCCCGCCTCCCTGGGCCACGGCACCAACGAATACGGCGCTCCTTCCCCCTCGCCCTCCAAGCCCCGCAAACCTGCGGACGGGCAAGGGGGCGACCACCACCGCCGCACCGGGAGCACCCGGACGGCCGTCCCTGGGTGCCATCGCCACAAGTGCCATTGATCGCGTCGGCACAAGACCTCGCGGAGGGCATCAGCCACTCGCCCGCTTCCTCGGACGGACCTCGAGGGCCCCGGGCGCCACGGGCCGCCACGGCGATGGCCGCCGGACCGAGGGGAGGGGAGAGCGTCGGCCACCGGCCGGGGCTCTCCCCTCCCTTGCGATGACTCGAATATGTGGGCATAAACGGATAAAAGTGCGCAAGCGCGGGGTCTTTCCCGTACTTCCTCGCGTCCTCCGACCCCGCGGCCAGGCCGCCGCCGATGCCTATTCGGCAGCCGCTCTGCCGGCGTATCGGCCGGTTCCCGTCCCAAGGAGAGGGACAACTCCGCAAGGGTCTTCCGTTTTGACTGGTGGAGGCGTACGTTCCGTTTACCCCGCGATGGCGCCTTCCGAGGCGCTGGCCCGTCGGTACCGGGACGACGGGCCGCGCGGGGGCCAACTTGTGGCGGCCGGGGTCAGGAGCAATCGGAGCGATAGGCGAAGGGCCTGTCGGGGCAGCTTGGGCATTCGAACAGGTAAATGCCGCCCATGTCGCCGAGCATGAGGCCGGGCGAGCACTGGACCTGCATCCGTTCTTCGAAGGCAAGGTCCCAGATCGTGCCCTCGGCCGGGGTGTCCTCGACGGGCAGCCAGGTGCGCCAGCTTTCGCCGTCGAACTCAGAGCTGTTGATCGTCAGGAGATGGTCCATGCGCCGGCTGCACGTCGGGCACGTGGGCCAGTTCGGCTCCTGCGTCCAGGTCGGGTAGCCGCCGACCTTGATCCCGTCGGAGACGGAGAGGTGGTACCAGTACGACCAACCGGTTTCCTCCTCCAGTTGCTCGAACCTGGCTTCGAGCGCGTCGGCGATGTCCTCCGGCAGATCCCAGTTCGGGTAGTCGGTGACGCGTTCAGGGTGCAGGACGCACGGGTCCGGCAGGTAGTCGCTGTCGGCACCGCTCGGGCGGGGCGGGGCCGCCGGTGCGAGGTCGCTCCCGGAGCTGCTGCGCCAGAAGATCTCGGGGCGGGGTACGTAGCCGTCCTCGTGATCGAAGGGGCACCACAGCACCTGCAGCAGATCGGTGCCGGTCGGGAAGTCCAGGTCGGGCACGTCGGCGGCGAAGAGCTGGAGCACCGGAACGAGGGGGACCGGCTCCTCGGTGGGCGGGGAGTACGCCGTGTGAGGGTGGTCGTCCCCGCAGTGCGGCCAGTGCTGCGACGGCGGCCAGAGCAGGGGCCCACCGAGCGAGCTGTCCCGTGCGCCCGGCTCGCCGATACGCGGATGCAGCCGGACGGCCACCTTCCGAAAGGCGGCCACCTCGGAAAACAGTGTCTCGACAGCGACCGGACGCGGCGGGGTGGTGCGAGCCATCGGACGTGCTCCTCGGGCGGGATCTCGTGTTCACAACGGCCGTGGCCGCAGCGGTCTGCAGAGTAGCGTCACGATTTCTGTCCACGGACAGGGGGACGTCCGGGCGAGCGGACCGACTCAAGTCTCTGTCCGTGGGCGGTTGATCTCCCTGCCCGGTATGGCTGTTCGTCTTCTGTGGGGCGGCTCGTCTGTGTTCCGGTCGGCCGGGCCCGTGGCGGCTGCTGTGCCATGTCCGGTGTCAGTGGTGGCTGCGATGCTGGCGGCATGACCCCGTGGAACCTGATCGATCTCGACAGGGCCCTGCGAGCCGGCTGGGCCGCCGACACCTGTTCGCCCGACGACCAAGCCAACTGGCAGCAGCGCAACCCGGCTTGGGGGCACTGCGACATCACGGCCTTGATCGTCAACGATGTCTTCGGCGGTGATCTCATGGTCGGCGAGGTGCACCTTGAGGGCACCCAGCACGGCTTCCACTGGTGGAACCGGTTGCCGAGCGGTGTTGAACTCGACCTGACCCGCGAGCAGTTCCAGCGCGGGCAGACCATCACGGCTGTTCGGGTCGTCGAGCGTCCACCGGGTCCGTTGCCGCGTCGTTGGGAGGAGTACCTCCTGCTGCGCGAGCGTGTCATCGAGCACCTCGGCTCGCTGCCGGAGCCCGTCTGAGGGTGCCGGGGTCGCGTCGTCCGGTTCAGCGGAACGGCACATCGCGTGGAAAGGGGCCGCTGGCCGACATCACCGCCGGCCAGTGCCCCTTCTGTCACGGCGGCGACATGAGGCTTCTGCCACCGCGGTGGCAGGCGACTCGAAGTTCGTTGTCTCCCTTACGGGTTGCCTCGCGACATCCCTTGTGCTGCCGCTGTTGTCATCCCCTACGCGTCGCCGCCGAGGTCGCCGTCCCGGAGTCGGGCCAGCACCACCGGGTCGATCTTGCCGGGAACCAGGCGGTTCTCCAGGTTCTCCACTCCGGCCCACATGTCCAGCGAGGCGTAACCGCGCACGGTGACCAGGCTCTGCACCTCCTCCTTCAGCTCACCCGACAGGTCCAGCAGGGCGTCCGGGTCGGGCCTGCCGAACAGCAGCTCGTGCACGTCCAGCAGGCGCCTCAGCTCCGTAACGGGGTCGGGATGGTCGTCCACCCGCAGATCGCAGGCGACATCGCTGCCGCCGCCGTACCCGGCGCCCGGAGACACCACATACAGGGCCGCGCTCTGGCGGCCCCTGCGGTCACCGCCCGCGGCGTCGCCCGCCGCCAGCACCGCGACCAGCCGCCGGTCGAGGGGCACCTCCCGCGAGGACAGCCAGGCCGACTCCATGGCTTCGATCACCTCGGGGCCGGTGAGGATGTTGCCCTGGATCGCATAACCGTCGCCTGCGGTCCCACCGGCCCAGTCCAGACACTCTTCGCCTGTGTACGTCGCTCCGGGGCCTTCGGGACCGACGATCAGGAAGGCCCGCCCCGGCAAGCTCACCGTCAGGTCAATGCCCGCCCATCACGCGCTCGGTGTGTCGAAGTCGTCCAGCCAGATCACGATTCCGGTCAGGTCGTGCAGGACGGCCGCTGCACCCGCTCTGATGGCGGCCGCGCAGCGCGGGGCGGTGAACGAGGCGGGGTCGTACGTTGAGGACATGCCGAGGCCTTCGCCGCGGAACGAGGCGCCCGACCAGTCGACAGCCGTCACGTTGTAGGTGGGCTCGGCGAGTTCCGCGCCGACGACGAGGAACCGTTGGGACAGATGGTTCGGGGTGACCGTCGCCAGCGGGTCGATGAGGTCGTTGCCCGCGCTGACGACGAGGTCCGGGCTCATTTCGAGAGCCTTGGTGAGGGTGGGAAGGAGGTCCAACGTGCCGTCGGCTCGCACCGTCCTGAGGTCGACGTGTTCGGCTTCGGCCCAGTCCTCGACGGCCGTCACGAGCGCTCTGGTCGGCCGGTCGGCACCCGCACTGACAAGGACCACGCGGTAGTTCTTCGGAGGGTGGACGCCGGTCCACGACCCCGGTCGGGGTGTGGTCGTCGACTCGGGAGCGGGCGAGGAGGAGGTGTCGACGAACCCGGCGCCGAGGGCACCCACGGCGGTGGGCTTGGGGTGCGGCCGCGACCAGTCGTCGGCGGAACTGCATCCGGTGACCAGGGCGGCGGACGCGGAGAGCACGGCAAGGGTCCGAAGCGGGGGGCGCAAGGCGTTCGTCCTCCGAGTGGTGTGAGTGGTACGTCCCCATCCTGCGGTGCCCGTTCCCGCAAGTCGCCCTCGGAAGGGCGTTTCCTCGAACCTGTTTTCGTACGGTTCGTCGACGAGCCGAGCCGAGTTCACCCGTGACATGGACCGTGCCCTGGCAACTCTAAGGAGCCACATGTCACGACACGTCCGTCGCGCCGTCATCGGGATCACCGTCGCGGTGATCACCTTCCTGAGCCTGGTCCAGCCCGCGTCCGCCCACGGGTTCACGTCGACGGTGTACGTCCACGCCACCGCGAGCGGGGAGAACCGCATACGCACGACGCTGGAGCTCGAGTACGACCTCTTCATCGTCTCCGCCGCCGACTACGAGAAGGACGACCCTCTCTTCCGAGCCGGAGACGCCGCGTTCGACACCGGCGACACCGTCGGCCAGGCCGCGGCGCTCAACTCCCATGCGCAGTCGGCCGTCTCGTATGTGACCCAGCGATTCTCGGTCACCTCGGCCGCCAAACACTGCACACCGACACGGGTGGGCGGCTTCACGATGGGTCGCCGGGAGGGCGTACCGTACGCCGTTCTGCACCTCGACTGGGCCTGCCCCCCGGCAGGCGGAAAACGCCAGGTGCGCAGCGCGCTGTTCCCCGACTCCGAGGGCTATGTCAAAGGCACCAAGACGATCGTCACCTACGACGTGGACGGCCGTTCAGGGAGTGCCGCGCTCGACGCAGCCCATCCCACCTTCTCCCTCGAACAGCCGTGGTACCAGCGGTTCTGGGAGTTCTTCCGCCTGGGCGCCGAGCACCTGCTGACCGGTATCGACCACATCCTGTTCCTGCTCGCGCTCATCGCGGGGTCGCGCCGACTGCGGGAGATCGTGCTCGCGGCCACGAGTTTCACCCTCGCCCACTCGATGACGTTCCTGCTCGCCGCGCTCGGTCTGGTCGATGTGCCGGGCAGAGTCGTGGAGCCCGTCATCGCGCTGTCGATCGCCGTGGTCGCAGGCTGGCACCTGTGGCGGATCCGGCAGCGCGGCGGTCATGCCACCGATCTCGAGACCGGCGGCGGACATTTCAGCCTCGACCGCGCGGGCTGGATACGCCTCGGTGTCGTGTTCTGCTTCGGTCTGGTCCACGGCCTCGGTTTCGCGGGCGCGTTGGGGATCGAGACGGCCTGGTCGTGGACCCTGCTGTGGTCGCTGCTGGTGTTCAACGTCGGCATCGAGGTCGTACAACTGGCCATCATCGCACTCGTGTTCCCGCTGCTGGCCGTGCTGCGCCATCGTGCGCCGACGGCCGGCCTCTGGGTGACCGGCGCGCTGTCGGCGGGAGTGGCGGTCATGGGGCTCGTGTGGTTCACGCAACGGGTGTTCGCCATCTGAGACGGGGCTCATCTCTCGTTCGAAGTTCAATAAGCACCAAGATCACATTTGCGTCCGGTTTACCAACCCCAGAGACCTTTTTGACCTCCGATCACGCACTTCTGTGCCTCAAAAGGAACGAAAGTGATGAGATTCAGACCCAACGCGCAGGTCTCCGGGCCTGCGCGGCACCGCGCGGCCACAGGAGCCGCAGCGGCCTTCCTGGGCTTGTCCATAGCCCTCGGTGGCACCCTGGCCTCTGCCGCCAGCGCCGCCGACACCGCCACTCTCAGCGGCATCGTCCTCGGCGTGGGTGCCAACGAGTCCCAGCGCACCGTGACGTGGTACTCCTCGGCGGACACCACGCAGGTCGTCCAGGTCGCGCCGACCGCCCAGGTGGTCAACGGTGAATTCCCCGCCGACGCAGTCACCTTCGACGCCCTCGGCGGGGCGAACATCGCCACCAGCGGCGGATTCAACCGCCACGCGACGATCACCGGCCTGAAGGAGCACACCGCGTACTCCTACCGCGTCGGCGCCGAGGGCAACTGGTCCGGGGCGTACTCCTTCAAGACGCAGAACTACGAAGGCGACTACGACTTCCTGTTCTACGGCGACCCGCAGATCGGCTCGTCCGGCGACGTGGCGAAGGACCAGGCCGGCTGGCAGGACACGCTGGACGTCTCGCTGAAGGCCAACCCGGACGCGGAGCTCCTGGTGTCGGGCGGTGACCAGGTCGAGACGGCCAACACCGAGACCCAGTGGAACGCCTTCCTCGCTCCGGACCAGCTGCGCCAGTACCCGTGGGCCGCCACCATCGGCAACCACGACGTCGGCGGCAAGGCCTACGAGCAGCACTTCACCACCCCGAACACCGACCGCTCGGCCCCGTACTACGACAACGGGAACCCGGCGGGCACCAAGTCCGGTGGTGACTACTGGTACATCTACAAGGATGTCCTGTTCATCGACCTGAACAGCAACAGCTACAACTCCGCCAACGGCGGCGGCGACGCGGCGCACATCAACTACGTCACCGACGTCATCAACAAGCACGGCAACGAGGCCAAGTGGAAGGTCCTCGTCTACCACCACGCGATCTACTCGCCGGCCGACCACGCCAAGGACGCCGACAACAAGATTCGCCGCGTCGACTTCCCGACAACGTTTTCCAAGCTCGGCGTCGACCTGGTGCTGCAGGGCCACGACCACAGCTACTCGCGCAGCTACCTGATCAAGAACGGCGAGAAGGCGAACCCGGCCGAGCAGCCTGGTGCCGCCGATGTCTACCCCGGTCCGGGCGGTGTCCTCTACGTGACGGGCAACTCGGCCTCGGGCTCGAAGTACTACGACATCACCGCGCCGGACAACAGCGGCACGAACGGCGCCGGCAACGGTGCGGACCCGCTCAACCCGAAGAACTACTGGTACAACTCGGTCCAGAACCAGGAGCACGTCCGCTCCTACGTGAAGGTCCAGGTGCGGAACGACAAGCTCGTCGTCGAGAACCTCCGCAGCGGCACCTGCGCGGCTCCGAACGCGGCCGTGGAGAAGGGCAACTGGTGCAACAACACCCCCGCCGACCAGCCCGTGGGCTCGGTCGTCGACAAGGTGACGGTGCACCCGTACCACGGTGACAAGCAGGATCTCGCCGTCAACGTTCCCAACCCGGCTCCCGGTGAGTTCGGTTGGACGATCGACGGCTACAACGGCCTGGTGGACCTCGGCACCGCCGAGGAGCGGAACGGCGACCACTTCGTCGCGGACGGCAAGATCAACCCGCTCCTCGTGTCGGACAGCCGCCGGTCCCTCGCCCCGTGGTCCGTCTCGGCCAACGTGAGCGACTTCCGCGACGGCGACAAGACGTTCTCCGGCTCCTACCTCGGTTGGACGCCGTACGTCCTCGACGGCGGCGCGGGCGCCAAGGCCGGCGACCCGGTGGCCTCCGGCTACGACGACCAGGGCCTGGGCCTGTCCGTCTCGCGCGGCATCGGCTCGGCGGACCAGGGTCACCCCCGTGGCACCGCCAAGCTCGGCGCCGACCTGGATCTGAAGATCCCGGACACCGTCACCAAGGGTGGCTACCGGGCCACTCTGACGATCACCGCACTGAGCAGCTGATCCAGTCCGTTCCACTGGCGGGGTAGGCACCTTCGGGCCGGCCTACCCCGCCTCCTGTGCCAGGAGAACCCCAGATGTACGCGCTCGCAATGCGCCGGAAGACCACCGTCGTCTCCCTCGTCCGCACAGCCGTCCTCGCCCTGCTCACCGCCTGTGCGATCAGCGGCCTGAGTGTCGGATCCGCTCACGCCGCGGACGGCGACGTCACCTGGACGGTCAGGACGGCCGCGAACGGGTACGGCGACGACCGGTCCAGCTTCGCCTACGACCTCAACCCAGGCGGCCAGATCAAGGACGCCATGGTCGTCGCCAATCGCAGCAAGGCTCCGCTCACCCTGGCGGTCTACGCCGCCGACGGCTTCACCACGGGCACGGGCCAACTCGACCTGCTCACCAAGGACAGGAAGTCCATCGGCATCGGCGCATGGGTCCACGCCGGCCGCGAGCGCGTCGTGATCCCGCCGGGCAAGTCCGCTCAAGTTCCCTTCACGGTCACCGTCCCGGACCATGCCGTGCCCGGCGACTACGTGGGCGGCATCCTCACCTCCCTCAGGCAGTCCGACGACGCCGAGGGCGTCAACGTGGACCGGCGCCTCGGCATCCGTATCAAGCTGCGGGTCAGCGGCAAGCTCACGCCGAACCTCACGATCGAGAACCTCCGCGTGACGTACGCGGGTTCGTTCGCCCCGTTCGCCAAGGGCGACGCCACCGTCACCTACTCGATCCACAACACCGGCAACGCGGTCCTGTCCGCGCAACAGCAGGTCTCGGTCGCGGGTGCCTTCGGCTGGCTGCGGACCGAGGCCGGACGCATAGCCCCCTCACCGGAGTTGCTGCCCGGCGAGAGCTGGAAGGTGACGGTGCCCGTCCACGGCGTGGCACCCGGAGTGAGCCTGACCGCCACGGCCACCCTCACGCCCCGGCTGACCGACTCCTCGGGTTCCATCACCTCATTGAAGCCCGTCGAGGCCACGGCACATGGATGGGCCGTGCCATGGACGTTGCTGCTGATCCTGATCGTGCTGATCGCGCTCATCGCCGGAGCCATCGTCCTCATCCGCCGCCACCGCACGCGCCGCAAGCTGCGAGAGGACGAGCGCGTCCGAGCGGCCGTCGAGGAGGCACTCAGCAGCCGGCCCGCACAGAAGAGCTGAACGCATCGACAACGCAACCGACGGAGGCGGGCGCCGTCGGGGCGGACATGCAGCTGATGGGCATCGACTCCCAGGTGCCCACCAGCTCTTTCGTCGTGTGACCACCGAAGGTCACAACCGTCCGCGTTCCCGATGAGTTCAATGAGCGGGGAACGTGAGCCGCAGAACGATCTCGTCGTCGTCGATCTCCCCGGTGGGCTCGAACCCGAACTTCCGATAGAAGGGCCACGGCTCGCCCTCACCGGGCTCGTAGCTGGTCAGCAGCTCGGTGGCGCCGTCCTCCCGCACCAGGGCGACGACCTGCTGGAGCGCCTCTCGGCCGATTCCGCGCCCCTGATGCCGCTTGTCGACAAGCAGGCGCCAGAGGAAGTGCCGCCCTTTGTAAGGACCAGTCGGCGGTTTCCACGACAGCATCACGAAGCCGACCGGCTCGTCACCGCTGTACACGGCGCGGTACCAGGGGTTGGCCTTCGGTTTCTTTGCCGCCTCCTTGAGCGACTTGGACACGGAGGCGACGAACTGCTTCTGGTCATGTCGGACGTGGAGGGCGCAAACGGCATCCCGGTTGTCGTCGGTGATCTCCCGAAGGTGCACACCTGGGGATCTCATGCCACACCCCTTCCGCATCCGGCAGCTGCGCCATCCGGGTCTACGTGACGAGCCGCCACCGGGCGGCATTCCATGCGTCCGCGTCATCGCGGACGCCAGGTCGGACGTCTTCGCAGCGTATGCGACGCAGGCGATCTGGAGCGGAACTGGCACGCCGGACCGCGTCCGCGCCCGAGGCAGCTTCACCATGCAGTGCGCTGTTCCTCCCGGCCGTGCCGGCAACCGTGTTCCAGGTGGCCGCGGGATCATGCAGACGTTCCTGCCGCAGGGGTGTCATGCTCGACGGGCTACGACCCTGGGTACGAACCGTTCTCACGTTCGCTACTCTCCCTCACGCCGGGTGAGGTACATAGAGCAGCAAAGAGAGCTCTGGGGAGGCCGAGATGCTGTTCAACGGGCTGCCGCAAGGATCGATGCCCAAGCTTGAGCGCCCGGAACCGCTGCGCGAGCGTGTGTACGGGGCTCTGCTGGAGCTGATCAGCTCAGGGTCGTTGCGCCCTGGCCGGCACCTGGTGGAGAGCGAGCTCGCAGGCCACCTCGGGGTCTCCCGGCAGCCCGTACGCGAGGCGTTGCAGCGGCTGAACACCGAAGGGTGGGTGGATCTTCGCCCGGCCCAGGGTGCCTTTGTCCACGAGCCGACCGGTGACGAGACCGACCAGCTCTTCGTCGTCCGCGCTCTGCTCGAGACCGAGGCGGCGCGTCTGGCAGCGGTCGGCCCCTCGGGCGAGGGACTTGAGCGGCTGGACGAGCTGTGCGCGACGGGTGAGGCTGCGGTCGGCGCCGACGACGTGGACGCGGTGGTGATCGCGAACGCCACATTCCACGCGTGCGTCGTGGAACTGGCCGGGAACGCGGTGCTCGCGGAGCTGGCCGCCCATGTCGAGCGCAGGGTCCGCCGGTACTACACACCCATCGCCCACCAGGCCTGGGTGGAGCACCGCGAGCTGATCGCGGCCATCGCCGCCCGCGACGACGCACGCGCCCAGAAGGTCATGCGCGCCCACACGGAGAACGCAAGGACTCGCTTCCCCCCGAGGCAGCGTGGTTGACGCCGACGGGGCCGGGGCCGAACTTCGGGGCGGACCCGACCGAGGTCGCCGAGTTCGACCTGCCTGACGCGCGGGTCGTGTGGCTCAGAGAGTCTGCTCGGCCCAGACGGTCTTGCCGTCGAGGGAGAAGCGGACACCCCAGTTCCGCGCGAGTTGGGTGATGATGAACAAGCCGCGCCCGCCTTCGTCGATGGTCTTCGCATGGCGCATCCGTGGCGCGAGGGGGTTGCCGTCGTGGACCTCGCAGGTGAGCGTGCAGTCCTTGATGAGCTGCAACCGCAGAGGTGGGGTGCCGTAGCGGACGGCGTTGGTGACCAGTTCGCTGACGATCATTTCGGTCGTGTAGGCGGTTTCCTCGTCCACTCCCCAATGAGCGAGCTGGCGTTGGGCGTGGGTGCGCGCCGTGGCGACGGCTTTGGGGTGGTGGTCGAGATGCCACGCGGCGACCTGGTCGGCGGGGAACGGGTGGGTGCGGGCGAGGAGCAGGAAGACGTCCCCGTGGCAGGTGTCGTTCCGCAGCCGGTAGAGCACGTCGTCGCACAGGTCCTGCAGTGGCCGGTCGGGGTGGGCCAGCGCCCGTTGGAGGGTGTCCGGGGACGGGGAGGTGCGCAGGAGGGATGGGGTGTAGAAGGCGAGGATGCTGCCGTCGGCGACGGAGATGGTGGTGGCGGCGAAGGGGGGTCCCTCGGCGGTGCCCAGGGGGGGTCCGCTGGGAAGGTCGAGGATCTCGGTCCTCCCGTCGGGATGGGCGATGACGGGTGGGGGGTGGCCGGCCAGGGCGATGGTGCAGGTCTGGGCGAGCGGGTCGTAGACCGCGTACACGCAGCGTCCTATGACCGCCGGGGGGTCGCCGGGCGGCAGAGCTACGCATTCCTGGGCCAGGCTTATGGCGGTGTCGTTGAGGCGTGCGAGGAGCTCGTCGGGCTCCAGGTCGAGTGCGGCCAGGGAGTGGACGGCGGTCCGTATCTGTCCCAGGGCGGTGGCCGCTTGGATGCCTTGTCCTGCGGCTTCGCCTACCACCAGTGCGGTGCGGGCACCGGGCAGGGCGAAGGTATCGAACCCGCCGCCTCCGCCCACTTCGGAGGGCACGTGGATGCGCGCGGTTTCCACGGCGGTCTGCGTCTTGGCGCGCGGGAGCAGCACGTGGCGCTGGATGGTCAGGGCGATCGTGTGTTCGCGGGTGTAGCGGCGGGCGTTGTCGATGCACAGCGCGGTGTGAGCGGCGACTGCGATGGCGAGGGTGACATCGTCCTCGTCGTAGACGTCCGCGTGATCGGTGCGATATAGGCTCAGCAGGCCGAGCACGGTTCCACGCAGCGTCAGGGGTGCGGTGATCAGGCTGTGGGCACCGGCTGCCCGGATCGCCTGGCCGCGCTGCGGGTCGGCTGCCAGCCAGGGCGTGTCGGGGCCCAGGGCGACGAGACGGGGCTTGAGGTCGGCCAGCGTCTGGGCGTACGGCGTCGTGAAGGGCAGAGCGCGCACGTCACCCACCGGATGCGCCGGTATCTGCTCCTTGCCGCCGCTGTGGCCGACGGCGGCACGGCGCAGCGGCACCTCTCGTTCCAGAGGGCTTGGCGGAGGGGTTTCGCCACGTACCACCGCGTCCACCACTTCCACCACGGCGATGTCGGCGAGGTCGGGCACCACCGCCTGCACCAGTTCCTCACAGGTGGTCACCACGTCGAGGGTCTGTCCTACGTGCTTGTGCACCGAGCCGAGGACGCGCAGGCGGGCGCGCACCCTTTCGCGTTCGGTGACATCGAGCATCTCCGCCAGCACCCCGCAGATCCTCCCCTGCGGGCTCTCCAGACGAGAGACCGAGGCGGAGAACAGGTATTCCGGCCCCGGCTCGCCCTTCGCGCGAACCCCCACCAGTCGCCCCCGTGCCGGCGTGCCGCTCTCCAGCACGCCGTGCAGCATTGCCTCCACGTCACCGGGTGCGGAAAGGTCGTATACGTCGGTGATGTGTCGGCCGACGATCTGTTGCGGGGGCGCTTCGTGCAGAACGGGCCTGGTGAGGTTGATCCGTAGGATGCGCAGTTCCGTGTCCAGGATCAGCAGACCTGTGGGGGACTGGTGGAACAGGGCTTCCAGTACTGCGGCATCCTCGACGGGCAAGATGGCTTCGTTGTGCGCCACGGCAACCCACCTCCACTAACCAGCCTGCCCCTGGCACCCGCGCGCCGCTTCCTTGTTTCGGGAGACATGCAGGACGTCGGGGGCCGGATGTGGGTCTGGGGGCGGCCTGTGCGGCTTGGGTCGTCCTCTGAGTGCGCCCGAGGGTGGGGCGCGAACCCGGGGAGACAGCGGCAACGGGAGAGGGCGGGAGTCAGCGGGGGTGAGTCCCGCCCTCTCATATAGGCATCCGCCCTGGTCAGCTACCGAATGCGGTAGGTGTTCGGACGAGTGCCCGCGGCCGGGGCGCCCTGGCCCGGGATGCCGTCAGACCGCGACGGCTTCGCCGATTTCCTCCTCGGCCGCCTCGTCTTCGGCGTCCTGCTGCGCGTTCGCCGGTGGGGCCACTGCCGGGGCTGGGGCGGCGCGACGCTCGGCCACCGCGGCGGCGGCCATCAGCAGCAGTCCCGCGACCAGCCAGAGAACCAGGGTGAGGATGCGGCCGGCAGAGCCTGCCGAGTCGAAGTAGAGCAGGCTGCGTGCGCCCTCGACGAAGCCGGCGCCGTTCCAGAAGGCGTGCAGTGCGCCGAAGAAGCCGTTCTGCAACGCGGGCTGGAAGATGCCGCCGGAGCTGGTGAAGTTGAGCATCACGAACAGCACCATCATGGCCAGCGTCGTCCAGCGCTTGAGGAAGGTATGGAGGGCGATGCCGATGGTGAGGATCCCCGCCGAGTAGAGCCAGGCCATGCCCCACAGCCCGAGCAGGTGGTGGTCGGCGATGTGGAAGACCGGCCCGGCCAGCACCGTACCTATGACACTGACCACGAGTGCGGTGGCGAGGCCGATGGCGGCCCGCATCCCTATACGGAGCGTGGCGCCGCCGGCGCTGATGGCGGCGACGCTGGCGTAGGAGCCGATGCTCAGCGCGACCAGCAGGAAGAACAGGCCCTGACCGGTGGGGTCACCGCTGGAGAGCCGGGACAGGTCGGTGACGCGCAACGGCGCGCCCTGCTTGCCGGCCACGGTCGTGAACACGGCCTCCGCTGCGCTGGCGGAGGTGTCGGAGTTGGCCTTGGCGACCAGCAGCTCGGGGTGTCTGGCACTGGGCACGTAGGCGCCGACCAGGTCCCGGTCCATGATCTGGCGCTGCGCCGCGACCCGGTTGGGCACGGTGGTGACGTCCAGCGCGTCACCGGCCTTGTCCTTGATCGTCTGGGCGAGCACCTGGTAGCGCGGCGAGGTGCCGATGACGGCGACTTTCAGACCGTGCGCCTGCGGTGCGTGGAAGGCTCCGAGGTAGGCCATGCCCATACCCAGGCACATCAGCAGCGGGGTGATCAGGAGGACCACCACGTGGCTGACGGCATGGCGTGCGGAGGTCACTGTCGGCGCCTCGCCGGCCAGACGGTGGGTACTCATTGAGGGCTCTCTCCTTCGCGTAGATGGTTGTAAAATACATGTGAATATTGTTGTATGCTACAACTACTAGAGAAGGGTGCTCGTCATGTCCGACCGTGAGGCGTCGATGGACGTCATCCAGCGCGAACTCACCTCCTTCGCCCGCCGCGCCCGGCAGAAGGCAGCCCAGCTTCACCCGGAGCTCTCCCTGGTGGCCCACAGCATGCTCGACCACATGTCCAAGAACGGCAGTTGTCACGCCGCCGACCTCGCTGGGCACTTCATGCTGGACAAGTCCACGGTCAGCCGTCAGATCGCCATGCTCGAGGCGGAGGGCATGATCGTGCGTCAGACCGACCCGGACGACCACAGGAGGCAGACCCTGAAGGCGTCCGAGAAGGGCCTGGACCTGCTGAACGGGGCCAACCGGCAGCGTCGTGCTTCTTTCGAGCGGCGGTTCACCGACTGGGACGACGCCGACGTGGCACGACTGGCCGCTTACCTGCGGAGCTACAACGCAGCCGACGTGGACTGAGTTCGGGGCGACAGCACCAGGCGGTCGTACGCCCTGCCCCGCCGTCCGGTTGTGGCGGGGGGACCACGCGGTCTGAGGCGCAAGCGTGGCGGTATCCCGGGCGGCACCAGGAGAGCCGTGAACGCCCGTTGAAGAATGGCCGGCCGCATTCCTCGCGATCTCGTGCGGGGACGATCACCTGCCAATCGTGCGAGCGGTGAGACATCCCCGTGGCATCGTCGCCCTCCTGTTCTGCCTTCTGCTGACGCCGGCAGCAGTCGCCTGCGACGTAACGCCGCCGCCCGACCTCGACACCGTCGTGGCCCCGCCTCCGGCCCCCGCGCTCCAGCGCATCGCGCATGCCCGCGGTCACCCCGTCGGCGGTCCCCACGCGGACGTCCGGACGGACCGCGACGCCCGCCGCGAGCGCGTCCCCGTCGCGGTCCGCCGTGTCCCCCTCCTCCAGCTAATCCGTCCCCGCCGTCGCCTCCGGCGCGACGGGCGGCCACGCCTGCGCCGCACGCGATCTGGCGCTCACCTCGTCCGCGGCGACATCGGAGGACCTCGGCAGTCAGGGAGACACGTTCATGCACGTGTGGCCACGCAACCGCTCGGGCGCAGTCTGTGCGCTCGGGGGGGGCCGGGCATCGCGTTCATCGGGGAGAACACCATCATCACCTGCGAGCCGGTCGGCTCCGACCCGCGTTGCGGTGGGTACGTCGACACCATCAGCCGGCGTCCCCTCTCGGCCACGCGCTACGGGCCCCCGCATCCTGCGCCCGTCCGGCTCCTTCCCCAGCAGATGACGACGTTCGACCTCGTCTGGAAGTCGGCCACGGAGAAGATCTGCGTCGGTGACGAGTTCTACGCTCCGCCGTACGCGGGGCACGTCTGGGTGCCCGGTGACTCCGCGGCTTTGGTCGTGTCCCCTCTCCACATCTCCCCCTGCCAGGGGAAGATCCGGATCACCAGAAGATCGTCTGGGCCGAGCAGCCAGCCCCGTCGGTTCCCGTCGCCCCCGTCCTGGCATCGGCTGCATGACCGGGCCGGACCGCCGGCAAGGACGCACGGCTTGCCTCATCGAGCCCTCGTACATCGCTCTGGGGCCCACCCACCCCGTGATCTGACAGTGGCGGGTGATAGCTATGCGCCACATGGACACTGAGCACGCGCGCCCCGAGGACCTGGCCATGCTCCGGGCGGTATTCGACACCGCGGAGCCCCTGGGCTGGGAGGCGGTCCGCGCCTTCGAGACGGAACACGGGATCACACTGCCCGAGCCCTACCGGACCTGCGTCGCGGAGATAGCCGACGGCTGCGGCTTCGGCCCGCCCGACTACGGCCTCGTGCCGCTCGGCGAACTGCCCGATGACCGGGACGACGACACGGTCCGTGAGCTGGCCACGCCGTTCCCGCTCACAGAGATGTGGGTGTGGGAGGACGACGACCTCCCGGATGACGAACTGGGCCCGATGCTGGATCCGGTCTTCGACCATGGGTCCATCGTGCTGGGCACCGACGGCTGCGGCATGTACTGGCACCTGATCGTCACCGGCCCCCACCGGGGACACGTCTGGAATATCAGCGGCGAGGGTGCCGGACCGTTCGGGTCCGAGTTCGGGTTCACCACTGGCGAGTCCGGCTTCGCCGGCTGGGTCCGTCACTGGGACGAGGGCAAGTCTTGGTCGGACGCAATGTGATCTCGCACCGGCTTGTGGGACCTCACGTCAGCGGCTCTCTGCCACGGCTACGCGACCCGACCGCAAGGACGATCGCCGCTGTGCCGGGCTGCCGAGGGTGTGCGCGAGGGTGAGGAGGGAGTCGTCCGACACCACCCGAAGGCCGTACTCCGCGAGCAGTGCGGCCATCCGCTGCGGCCGCCACAGTGAGCGCCACGGCTCGCCCGCCGTGACGGAACTGCCGAGCACGCGTGTCAGCAGCCGCCCTGCGTCCGCTTTCACCGACGGCGCCTGATAGTTGACGACGAGTGCACTGCCCGGGACCGTCCGGGCGGCGAGCGCCGCCACCGTGGCACGCACCTGGTCGCGTGTGAGGTACGGGACGACGCCTTCCCACAGCCACGTCGTCGGCGCGGACGCGTCGTGCCCGGCGGCGTCCAACGCCGCACCGAGGTCATCGACGGCGAAATCGACCGGCGTGAACCGCACGGAACGGGCGAGGGCCGGTAGCTCGGCGTCGGTGCCGTCGCCCGCATCCGGCTCGCGCCCCACGTGCGCGGCCTCGGCGAGGCGGGCGCGCTTGTCCTGCTGGGAGGCCGGATGGTCGACCTCCCACACATCCGTCTGCGCGAGCTCGGGCAGACGCCACGCGCGCGTATCCAGACCGGCGCCGAGGATCACGAGTTGGCCGGTCCTGTGGGCCCGCAGGGCGTCGTCGATCGCGACCGTCCGCGGTACGACCACCTCGGCGCATGCCCGCACGCTCTCGTACGCGGTGCGCGCCTGCCAGCCCTGGGGCGGAGTGCTCGCGCGTACCTCGTCCACGGGCGTCCGCTCTGTGCCGCGCAGCAGCCGCACCGCCACCGGATCCGCGAACCGGCCTGTGGCAATCCGACCGTCAGCGGCCGCCCGCCCCTGGCAGACCAGCACCGCCGTCCGGCTCGCCGCGCGCCCACTCTCCTTCACGGAGCCGTATTCAACACCACCGTTCCTAGTCAGTGAGCAGGAGTGAGTCTTGTACCCAATCCTGGTCAACTGGTGCATCCCGAACGGTGGTGGATGCACTGGTCTCCCGCGTTCGCGCCGCGTCCGGCGACACGGATCGTGTCCGTGGTCCAAGGATGCGGGGGCGGGT
>NZ_JBSFJX010000108.1:0-26908 GCF_053598275.1 Streptomyces sp. NPDC001156
ATTGAGGGCCTCCTTTCCGAGCACGTATGGGACCCGGAACCAGAATCCACCGGGCTGTGCAGGGAAGGGGGCCCGGCCCTCATAGAGTCAGGTCACATCGCTGATCGGCGATCCCGATACAACGGACGGCCGTCCTGCTGTCTTCACCTGGACAAGGGCGGACGACCTCATGATTGGCCGCACTGCTGCGCCTGGCCTACCTTGAGTCACTTTCCTGGAGGCCCTTAGCGGTAGCCACGCCACGGCGTCGATATGTGCCATGAACCGCTCGCATCAGGACATCATCGACAGTGCTGCCCCAACCCGACCATAGGGTTTGGGGAATGAATTCCTCCCCGTGCGCCGCCCCTTCGGCGCCTACGGCAAACAGGACGACGCGTCCGCTCCTTGGCCCCAGTTGGTTCGCAGCCGTCATGGGCACCGGCATCGTCGCCAATGCGGCGGTCACCCTGCCCTGGAGTTTGTCCGGACTCCGGACCGCCGCCATGGTGGTCTGGCTGGGCGCGGTACTCCTGCTGATCCTGCTGGCTGTCGGCTACCTCCGGCAGCGGGCGCTTCGGTTGCACGCCGGTGATCCGGTGATGGCCCAGTTCTTCGGCGCGCCACCGATGGCGCTGCTCACCGTGGGCGCCGGGGCGCTGTTGCTCGGCCGCCGGCTGATCGGGCTCGAGGCGGCGCTGGACGTCGACTGGGTGCTGTGGTCGCTTGGCACCGTTCTCGGTCTCGTCACAGCGTGCACAGTGCCTTATCTGATGGTCACCCGGCACCGCTTCGCTCCGGACGCGGCGTTCGGGGGCTGGCTGATGCCGGTGGTGCCACCGATGGTCTCGGCCGCGACGGGTGCGCTGCTTGTCCCCCATACACCCGCCGGGCAGCCGCGGCTCGCCCTGTTGCTGGGCTGCTACGCGATGCTGGGGCTCGGTCTCGTGGCGGCGCTGCTGGTGCTGGCCATGATCTACGGCCGTCTGGTGCACCACGAAGCACCCACCGGGACCGTGGTGCCCACGGTGTGGATCGGGGTGGGGGCCTTGGGCCAGTCGGTGACGGCCCTCGGCGCTCTGGCCGCGGTGGCGCCCAGCACGCTGCCCGTTCCCTACGCGCGGGGCACCGCGGTCTTCGCACTGCTGGGCGGAATCGTGGTGTGGGGTTTCGCCATGCTGTGGCTGGTACTCGCCGCCGGGCTGACCGCACGGACGATCCGGGCCGGGCTGCCTTTCGCGCCCACCTGGTGGTCCTTCATCTTCCCGGTCGGCGCCTGCGTGACGGCCACCAGCGCCCTCGCGGCGCGGACGGGTTCAAAGCCGTTCGCCTGGATAGCCGTGGTGCTCTATGCGCTGCTCGTCATCGCCTGGGTGGTGGTGGCCGGCCGCTCCCTGTGCCACGCCGCCGGGTACATCCGCCGGCGGCCCGTCGCCGGGCACGCACGTCGGCGACCCGTCCGGGCGGAGCTACTGCGTGGCGCGGCCACCGTGCTCAGGGGCACCGTCCGCGCCGGCGCTGACGGCCGCCCCGTCTCCGAGGCTCGTGTCACTCTGCTCGATCCGGCGGGCGATGTCGTCGGTATGACCCTCACTGCCAGGGACGGCTCCTACGCGTTCGCTGATCTCGAAGGCGACCGCTACACGGTCGTAGCTGCGGGGTACCCGGCCCGAGCTACACCTCTTGCCCTCGACGGCAGCGGCCAGGATTTCGATCTGACGTTGGCGCACGAAGAGGGCTGAACAGCTCCCCATCGCTGACGGGTCCGCTCCGCCGTCTGCCCGCGGTGCATGCGCTGATGGCGCCGCCGGTGACCACGGTCATGTCGGTGGTCGGCCCGTGAGCGAGAGGCCGTACGGCTGGCGCGGGTCGAGCAGCCTTCCGGCAGCCGCAGGGTGCCTCAGGTCAGGTGCACGTCCCATTCGTTGCGCAGTGTTGCCAGGCGGGGCATTGCTCACCCATGCCGTGGGCTCCGGCCAACGGGGTGCGGGCGTGAGGCCAGATGGTGCGGACGAGACCGACGTGTCGTACGCCGCCGAGGGCCACGACAGGGTCGAGGAGCACGGTGTCACGCTGCGTTGCCTGCTACGGGAGAACCTGAGCCGTGGTGGCGCCGGCTGCATCATGGAGCGTGACGCACGGTTCGATGACGTCGTCGAGGTCGAGCAGGCCGTACCGTACGGAGAGCTTGGGCAGCCGGTCGGGTTGCAGTGCATC
Source organism: Streptomyces sp. NPDC001156 (assembly GCF_053598275.1). NCBI lineage: Bacteria > Bacillati > Actinomycetota > Actinomycetes > Kitasatosporales > Streptomycetaceae > Streptomyces > Streptomyces sp. NPDC001156. The sequence continues at coordinate 2,197 of NZ_JBSFJX010000108.1, forward strand.
AGCCGCCTCGCCGCACGCACGGTGACATGAGCCGACGTACATGTCTGCCACCCGTGCGGGCCGGCCCAGCTTGCGGCTGCCACACGGGGAGTGCTCGCTCAGTTCAACGGTGGAACTTCATGTTGAGGTCGCAGGGGGTACGCAACCCGGCTGATCATCGATGAAAGTGACCGTCTCGTTGAGCGGCGCCCGGCCTGTACGGGTGTTGCCCGCTGTGACGTCCTCGTAGCCGATCGACATGCCGCAGAAGAGGACGAGGCCCTTCGGCGGTGACAAGACCTCCGCGACGGTCTTGCGATACTTCGCCCACGCCATCTGCGCGCAACTGTGCAGCCCCTCGGCGCGGAGGAGCAGCATGACGGTCTGCAGATACATGCCGACGTCGGCCCACTGGGGTGGCCCCATTGCCCGATCGATGTAGCAGAACAGGGCGGCGGGCGCGCCAAAGAAGTCCCAGTTCGCAGCAGCGGCCCGCTGGCGGGCTTCCAGGTCCTCGCGGGCAATGCCGCGTGCGCCGTAGAGCTGCTCACCGAAAGCGAATCGGCGCTCGCGGTACGGAGACTTCAGCGCGGTCGGATACTGCTCGTACTCCGGCTCGTCCCAGGCATCGCCTGAGGCCACGCGCTCGCCGGCGCGCTTCCTGAGTTCGGCCAGCGGGCAGCCAGTAAGCACATAGCTGTGCCATGGCTGCAGGTTCGATGATGAGGGTGCCCAAGCCGCAGCGGACAGTACGCGCTCCAGCACCTCCCTCGGGATACAACGGTCGCTGAATTCGCGAACCGCGCGTCGGCTCGTGACCGCTTCATAGACGTGCACAGTTACCCACCTCCCATTTGAGTGGCGTTCTACCTGATCGACAGCTAAAGCGGGTGAAATGTGACAAGAATCCGACATCTCAGGAGATGCATTTTCGGCGGGACACGCCAGCACGGAGAGTCACGGGGGTGGGTGCGGGTCAACCAGCCGAGGGCACGGCGTGCACCGTGTTGAACAGAGCCTCGAAGGTGTCCTGCCAGGGCCGACGGTCGGGCAGGTGGAAGGCGAGCCAGCGGGCCGAACGGGCGGGCACGTAGATCAGACGGTTACGGACGGTCGCGCAGGTCGCACGGGCGTGGAAGGTGCCGGCCAGGGCCCCGCAGGCGCGGGTGAGGGTGAGGGCGAGCGCGGCCGGCGTGAGCCTGGCGGCGTTCGCCTGGAAGTTACCCTAGGGGGCGTGCGCGAACGGGCCGTTCTTCAGCTCGGAGATGACCTGTTCCCACATGGCGTGCCACCGGTGATCACATGCGGCGTCCGCCAGCGGCAGCGTGGAGTCGGTGAATGCGGCGCGGTAGCACCAGGCGGTGGACATCGCACCTTGTCACAGGCGGCCCTTTCGCAGCCGAACGAGCGGCATCGTGGCGTCGAGGGTGTCCTGGCGGAGATCGACACCGCCCGCTGCCACGACTTGCCGATCCTCGAGCCTGGTACGCGACCCGCGCAATCGCGCGTGCGCCGGAGGACGGTCAGGGCAATCTGTCGACTCAGGGCGTGGCGGGCAGCTCAGCGTGTAAGTTAACACGAAGATTCGTTTTTTTCGCGTAGGATGGATCCATGCCCAAGGTCACGCAGGAGTACATGGAGGCCCGCCGTAAGCAGATCCTGGATGCGGCTCGTCGCTGTTTCCTGCGCGACGGATTCCACTCGACGTCCATGCAAGACCTGTTCGCGGAATCGGGCCTGTCGGCGGGCGCGGTCTATCGGCACTTCGCCAGCAAAAACGAGATGATCACGGCGATCGTCGAGGAGAACATGCGTGACGTCCTCGACATGGTTCACAGCGCCGCCAGGAACCGTCCCAGCAGTTCCGTCGGTGCTCTCATGGCCGAGGTCCTCGACATTGTGAAAACTAAGACTGCCGAGCAGAATATCGCTGGACTGTCCGTGCTGGCGTGGTCAGAATCTCTGCGGAACCCCTCGTTGGCCGGGCAGTTCGACGACCTGATGACTCAGATGCGATCCGCTCTCACGGATGTCGTTCGAGAGCACCAGCAGAGTGGCAATCTCACGCGCGAGGCGTCTCCCGAGGCGATCGCCGCCGCACTTGTATGCATCCTCCCCGGCTACATCCTCCAGTTGGCCATGGGCGACAGCAAGATCATGGAGGAAGTTCCTGGCGCGTTGCGGGCACTCTGGCCAAATTCGGCCGCGCCCTCGAATTGAGTATGGTACTGCCGGTCCACTAGTAGAATCGCATCCCCTGATGCTCCGGCCCTAGGCCCTAGTGTTCGCCATCTGCCTCGGCAGACAGTGAAATGCTGCCGGTCGGATGTTCAGAGCACGGCAAGTCACTGTGCCCACGGCACCCAGCGCTGGACAAAGCGAGGAATTTCCTCGTCACCTCCGGTGAGTGTGGTGAAAGACAAGTTGTCCAGCAAAGACGGCTCGCGCCATGCGCCAAGGCCGTCGGTACTGGCCCCCGCTTAGCTGCATCTGTTCCGTATTTATGACCGCTGGCGGTACAGATGCGCGTTGCCCCGCAGGAGCGCCCTGCCATTGCCGGAGAAACCGGCGCTACGCGGAACCGGCCGGCCCATCCCTGAGTTACGTGGCCGCCGGTTCGACGGGTGCACATGCTGACCATGACGACAAACCGGGTGCCGTCGCGGGAAACCTCGCCGTCGGCCTATCGCTGTCACCCGTCCTGCGCTCGAGCCAGTGCAGTAGTGGTCGACGAACGGTGGTGCCACTACGCCGCGCGGTGACGACCCAGAGTGGGGCACTCCGAGGCGCAGACGGCGCTGCCGTCGGAGTACGATACGGCGTCCTCGGCAAACAGTTGCTCGAGCACGGCCACCTCCCCCGTCTGGGAGGCCGCCACGAATGCCGTCAGGAACCGCTGGTGGTATTCGGCAGCCACGCTGGCTCGTTTCGTTGTGGCTAGGCGCTTGCGGGCTCGGCTGACCAGTTGACGAGCGTTGACCTGGGAATGGCCGATGATCTCGGCGATCTCTCTATACGGGTAGTCGAAGGCCTCCCGGAGCACGTAAGCGGCTCGTTCCACGGGGCTCAGCCGTTCCAGAAGTATGAGCAGCGCGACTTCGAGCGTTTCCCTGTTCATGGCACCCGCCTCGGGGTCGCTCATGGTGTCGATGGGTTCCGGCAGCGACACGCCGACGTACCTCTCACGGCGGACTCTCGCCGATTGCAGCACGTTGAGGGCGAGCCTCGTCACCAACGTGGTGAGGAAGGCTTTCGGGTTCTGCACCTGGGATCGGTCGCATGTCTGCCAGCGGATCCAAGCCTCTTGGAGGACGTCCTCGGCTTCGCTGACGCTGCTCAGCATCCGGTATGCGATACCGAACATCACGCCACGGGTGTGACGGAACACGGCCTCCGGTTCAGGGGGGTCCTCGGCGTCATGCGCAGGCTGGTCCATCGTGGTGAGCATCGGTCTTTTTCCTTGCTTTGGTGCTTTGGTGCTTTGGTGTGTTGGCCGGCTACCGCGATCCACCCAAGCGAGAGGGACAGACCTCGTGCCCTGATGGGTTGTCGTTGATCGTGGGTGGTCCAGAGGAGCCGGCCGGTGTGGTGGGTCGGGCAATTCGGGCGTCCGGATTGCCCGTGAGGACCAGCAGCGGCGGCGAACATGCCGACGGTCCCCGTCGGTGTCGACGAACGTGTCGCGCTATGCCGCACTGGCATCCGGCCCATCTCTTCGAGGGTGTCAACGTCGATCCGTCAAAACGGCGCCACGAGGGGCAGTACGGGACCGCCTCGCCTTGACCAACTCCTCTTGGAGCACCCTGGCCCGGTAGTTACGCTCTTGCTGGTCGCACGTCCCGCGCTCGTTCCCAGCGCCTGGTGAACAAGCGTGTTGTGTTCTCCGGTTCGATGTTCCTGGGCGGCTTTCGCTTGTGACGCCACGAGCCCGCGGGAGACCGGCAGATCGACGGGAGGCAGGTCCGTATCGCAGGAAGGCGACGGGCACTCATCGTGGTCTGCATCATTCGTGGGCTGCGTGCCGGGCGTGCGAGTGCGGGTGGTGCCCTTCTAGTGCCCGCGAAGGAGACGGGATGGGTGCTTCGGACGTTCGCTGCAAGAAGGCATCGGCGAGTTCGTTCGCGGCCAGGCCTTCAGTCCTCGTATCGCCGAACTCGTGGGCGCCTTGTTCGAGCGTGTCGCCCGGGACGGTGAGGGCCCGACGACCGAAGACCACGGACAACAGCCCGAGCACGGTCCACAGGGTGAGAACGGCGATATGGCCTCCGGATCCGTTCCCCCCGAAGTAGGCCGTGCTGCGCAGAAGATTTGCGCCGGCACCCGGGGGCAGCCACTGGCCGATGTCGTCAACTGCCTTGGGGAGCAGTTCCGGTGCGGACGTGCTGCCGGAAAACGGGTTTCCTATGAAGACCATGAGCGCGGCGCTGACCCCGAGCCCTGAATGACCGATGAGCCTGATCAGACCGGCGCTGGTTGCGCTGACGGCGAGCACCGTGAGGGACAGAGCCGCCCAAGTAGCCACGTGTTCGTGGGGCAGTGCGCCCAAAATACCCTGGGTAACCATGTAGGCGACGAGGCCGGAGATGGCGCACACGACGATCAGGTCGATTGCCCGACGCCACCCCGGCAGATGGAGACCCGACAGAGTGACGAGGGCTGCGATGAGAATGCTGCAGATGGTGAGCGGGAGAAGTGCCGCGCTGAAGACCACTCCCCGGGGGTCGTCTGCAGAGGTCGGGACGACATCCACGGTGTTCACAGTGACCTTGGCCGCCGTCTTGGCGACGCCCTTCCGGGCACGGGACCCGTGGGACGTCCCATGGGCCGCAGGGACGAGTGTTCTTTCGGGCAACTTCGCGGCGTGGGCGGCAAGTTGTTGTCCAGACATCCCGAGCAACTGCGCCACGGACGTACTCGCGGCAGTGGCTTCCAATACGGTGACTTCGCCAGGGTTTATGACGAATGCACCGTAAATCTCCCGATTCTCGATGGCGGAGCGTGCCGACGTCTGGTCGGGGTAGAGGTGGAAGTCGAATCCGCCCGGTTCACCACGATCCAGGCTTTCGACCGCATTCTGGCTGGCCGTGCTCGTACCCACGATCCCCACGGGCAGGTCTCGCGGCGCAATGCGCGATGCGGGCCACGCGAATGCCATCGCGGCCAGCGAGATCACCAGTGGCAACCCCACGATCATGAGGACAGTCCGGCGCCAGGGCAGGACCCTCACCAGTGGGTTCTTCACAGCCACGCCTCCCATAAGACGAATGATCATTTTGTTGAGCATCAGTCTGGTGCGCTTGCCGAGAATCGTCAAGATGAACATTCGTTTTTCTTTCCAGATGGACCTGTGCCGCGGTCACAGTCGATGTGGTGGTGAAGATCAGCGGACGCTGACGTGCAGGTCAGTGCGTGCAGGTTCGGTGCGCTCCGCCTCTCCGAAGGCGACCGAAGGCATCAACCCGCGGGGATCTGCGTCACAGCGGGAGTACCGTGAGGATCACCGATGAGCTGACCCGGGGCCTGCCTGTTGACCTCTTCCAACCGTGGTTGTTGCTCCGGCTGTGTCGGCGGCTGCCGCGGTGCGGCGCTGGTGTTGGTGTCGAGTGCCCGCCGCCCTCGGGGTGACCGCCGGCGGTGGTGAACCAGCAGGATCCATCCGGCGACGCTGACCAGCCCGGGGCTGATCAGCCGGTACAGGAGATCGACCGCGGTGGCGGAGCTGGTAGGTACCCCACCGTGGTACAGGGTGAGAACCAGGGCCGCGTCGACGGTGCCAAGCCCGGCGGGCAGCAACGGCATGGCTGACGCGGCCGTCATCGCGGCGACGTAGGCCAGCAGCACCGTGCCGAGGGCGGGCGACGCCCCGACGGCATGGCACACAGCGAGCAAACACGCGAGGTCCGCGGTCCAGTTGCCCAGGGCCAAGCCAAGACTCCGCGCCCAGAAACGGGCCGGCGGGTGCATGGCAGCCAGCTCGTCGAGCAGCCGTTCGACTGACGGATGGTCCGCGGCGCTACGGCGCAGCCTGCGCCACAGGCGAAGAAGGACGCTCACAGGCCGACGCAGTGCGGCGGGGTGGTGGAGCAGCGCCAGAGCGGCGCCGGCCAGAGCGCCGGTCGCGACGACCTGGACCGCGACCGAGAAGAGTTGTGAATTGTCCCCTGCCAGAGTGTGTCCGACGCCGGCGAGTACGGCGAGCGCGATCGTGCTCAGAACGCCGGTGGCTGCATGCGCGAAACCGATCTGAGGTGCGCTGGCGCCCAAGGAGCGCATGCGGCGCGTCCGGTAGGTGATAGAGATCAAGCTCCCGCCGGGCAAGGTCGCGCTCAGAGCGTTCCCGGCGAACACCATGGCGGCAGCGGAACCGAGCCTGACGCGCAGCCCGCCGACGCCAAGCGCGAGCCGCTGAAGGCGGGCAAACGCCATCATGGAAACCGTTTCGGCGGCAAGTGCCAGGAGAAACCACCTGAGGTGGGCGTGGGCCAGCTGCCCTGTTGCCTGGCGCGCGTAGGGCGCCACCCACACCAATTCGGCGCCCGCTACGCTCAACATGACGCATGCGGTCAGCACGGTACGTCGGCGCAAACGCGGCGAAGTCAAGACGAGTCCCTGCCGCAGGGCTCCCCTGCCCTGCCCGCCACCACTCCTGGATCATCGGCGCGGCCGACCCAGGTCTCGTGCGATCGCTTGCTCATCGCGGCGTCGGCCAGTCGGGCAGAAGACGGATGGGTCCCTCGAGGTGCATGCGACACCGCGCGCGCTCGGGGAGGTCCAGGCCCCACAAGCCCGCGAAGAAGTGCACGTCGACGCCGACACCTGCGGTGTGGCCCGGTTCTCTCCCGGCGACGTACGGGAAGAGGCTGGCACTATCGAGCCGGATCAGGTGCGCGGCGTCGGTGATGCCATTCAGCGTGAGCATGGCGATAAGAGCTTGGTGGGTTCCGCCCTCGCCGCGGGGGGAGTTGCGGACCAGCCGCAACTGCCCTTCTGTTCCTGCGAGTTGGTGCCCCATGTCCGTCCGGCGCCCCCAAGAACGTCGCGAGTGGCCGGCTTCGTCGGCGTCGGCGATCCGAAAGCGCATCAGTCCTTCTGCCGGACCTCGGGCGACATGACTGACGAGGAAGGCCTCGTCCAGGTGCAGTGGCAGGTGCGAGGACACCCGGCCGCAACGCCGACTGCGCAGCCAGCTTCCGGCCCCGCGGTTGCCGTTGCCGTCTTCGCTGTTCCGCGCCTTGGGCCTGACGGCCGAGCGGTCCCCGTCGTCCGGAGACGGAGGTGGGGAGGGATAGATCATGGTGGGTTACCTGAGGGCGTGTAGGGAGGCTGCGTGGGGCCGGCGAAAGACGACCGCCTGGACTTCAGAGGCCGCACTCGCGGCCGAGCCGGGCTGAGCCTCGTGGCGTGTCTGCCGATGGTGTGGGTGATGCCACCAAGCGCACTGAACGGCACGATGAGGAAGATCCCAGACGTCGCATGAAGGGGGCCAGGTGCGCCATGGGGCATCCTCAGGCCATGGCCGCGGGCTGCTGCATGAGCCAGTCCTGGGTGAGCGAGTAGCCGGCCCGGACCAGGCGCGGTGTGTCGCGGAAGTCGATGAGGCTGGCTACGGGGGTAGTGGCTGGGGGCAGCCGAAGAACCGACCCGCGGACGGCTGCCAGGTCCCGTCTCTCACGCTCATCCAGGATCTGGCTCACTGCCCGGTAGGCGGCGAGCAGGGGTGCGTGTGCCTGACGACCCGTCTGTTTCGTGATGGCGGAGGGCAGCACGTAAATGGTGGTCGCGCCGAGCGCTTCCGCCTGGAGCACGGGTGTGTCCGCCGACACGCCACCGTCGATGAGGCGGCGCTCCCCAACGCGCACCGGTGGATACAACCCCGGGAAGGCCGACGAGGCAAGGAGCGCTGAAACAGCGTCACCTCGGGACAGAACGACGGCGGCGCCGGTCTCGAAGTCGGTCGTCACGACGTGCACGGGCACGGCGACGTTCTCAAGGCGGCTTACGCCGACGCCGTACCGCAGCAATTGCTGCAGCGCCTGGCTCGAGACCGCCGCCTCCTCCCACCCCATGGCGGCCCTGATCAGGGTCCTCGGCGATATCGGAGCGACATGCCGGCGCTTGAGGCTCAGCCACAACGCTTCCAGCCTGTCGATGCCCTCGATGCTCGGGTCGGCGGCGAAGGCAACGCCATTGAGAGCGCCGGCTGAGGATCCCACTACGAGATCGGGAGTGATTCCCGCCTGCGTGAGCGCTCGAAGCGCGCCGACTTGCGCCGCGCACAGGCTGCCTCCACCTTGCATCACGAACGCCACCGTGCCGGACGGCGTCCGCTCAGCCACCGTAGGCGCTGTCGGCATCCCGTCAGCCTTCGGAACCTGACACGGGGTCATTCCTGACCCGCCGGTTTGCACCGTAGCCATGCCGCCTCCTCCCGTTCCGGGAACAGCCATTCCTATAGCGCCGCCCATCTTGCGCCATAGGCGAGCGGCAGGTCAAGACGAACATTCGTTTTTCTATGTCGAAACCCGGACTCCGGATCGGGCTTCCACTGGGCCAGTGACCTGCGAGTCTTCGGGAGGAGCGGCACGTGATCGCTGTTTCGGCAGGACCGGCGAATGCGACCACCGCTGCGGGTGCTCGGCTTCGCGTGCCCCATCGCTGGACCGGCCCGCGCCGGAGCACCTGGCAGCCAGCGACAGCAGCGCCGCCGCTGCCGGCCCGAGCAGCACCAGCCGGACTGCCAGGTCCTCCCCGGCCAGCCTTCGGTGAAACGGAAAAAGCAAGGGTCCCGCAGACATAAGTGAGGTGGAAGGCGAGCGCGGGCGGCGTGAGCCTGGAAGTTACCCGAGGGAGCGTGCGCGAACGGGCCGTTTTTCAACTCGGAGATCGCCTATTCCACGATGGCGTACGCGGTTGATCACATTCGGCGGCCGCCAGCGGGAGCGGTCTCGGGCTGCGTGGATGCCACGCCCTCGGATCGGGACGCACGGTTCCCGAAATCCCGGCTTCGGCCGTGCGGCGGCGCCATTCCACGCGGCGCCCGGGGTCTTGAGGCGATGTCCACATGTGCCGCCGTTATGGCACATTGACGTGTCTTTCTCGCCTCCCGCGCCGGCATAGCCTCGCTCGTGCGACACGGTCGGATGGGTTCGTCTCCAGAACGGATGCGAGTGGAATCGGCACCCTCGGGCGGGGACGGCCCGGCAGGCCGACCGTGTCGGCCGTCGGTCGTTCTGAAAAAGAAAGAAGGCGATCCACACCGTGGCATCGCGATCACATGCCGGGGAGCCGGTGCTTTATGGGCGGGAATTCGGCCTCAACGAATGGCTCGTGGACGAACAGTACGAGCGATACCTACAGGACCCATGCTCAGTCGATCAGACCTGGAGGGACCTCTTCGCCTCCCCGCCTCCCAATGCCGGTCGGCCGACGCGCAACGCCACGACGGCTGCGCAGGACACGGACGAGGCGGCGGTCAAGGCGGTCCGCGTTGCCGCACTCATCCACGCCTATCGCGTGCGCGGACACCTGGCGGCCGACACCGACCCGCTCAGAGGCCAACACGGAGTGGCACACCCGGAGCTCGACCTCACGGCATTCGGGCTCCGGGACGAGGACCTGGAAAGGACGTTCGTCGTCGACGACTTCGCCGGGCAGGTCACCATGACATTGCGCAACGTTCTGAAGGTGCTGCAGGAGTCCTACTGCCGGACCGTGGGCGCTCAGTACATGCACATCCAAAGCTCCCAAGAACGTCGGTGGATCCAGCATCGGATCGAATCGCCTCTCCCCCGGCCGGATCGCGCCGAACAATTGCAGATCCTCTACCGGTTGGGCGCGGCAGAAGCCTTCGAGACGTTCCTGCACACCAAATATGTGGGCCAGAAGCGATATTCACTCGAAGGCGGAGAGTCCGCGATCGTGCTGCTCGACGCCCTCCTGCTGTGCGCCATCAAGCACGGTGTGGGAGAAGCGGTCATCGGTATGGCGCACCGAGGCAGGCTCAATGTTCTGGCCAACATCGTCGGCAAGTCCTACGCGGAGATCTTCCATGAGTTCGAGGACGCGACGGACCTTCGGTCAGTCCAAGGATCAGGCGATGTGAAGTACCACCTCGGTGCGGAAGGCACATACCGTGCTCTGGACGGCAGAACGATCGCCGTCTCCGTCGTCGCGAACCCCTCGCACCTCGAGATCGTCGGACCGGTGGCCCAGGGAGTCGTGCGGGCCAAGCAGGACGAGGCCGCAGTAACGGGTAACGTCTTCCCCGTCCTGCCCATCGTCGTCCACGGCGATGCCGCGTTCGCCGGCCAGGGCGTGGTCTGCGAGACGCTGAACATGTCGCAGCTGCCCGGCTACCGCACCGGCGGGACGGCCCACATCGTCATCAACAACCAACTCGGCTTCACGACCTCGTCCACCAGCGGCCGTTCGAGCACCTACGCCACCGATGTGGCACGGACGATCGAGGCCCCGGTTTTCCACGTCAACGGGGACGACCCCGAGGCCGTCGTCCGCATCGCGCGGTTGGCATTCGACTACCGTCAGACGTTCCACAAGGACGTCGTCGTCGATCTGATCTGCTACCGGCGTCACGGGCACAGCGAAGTCGACGATCCCTCCATCACGCAGCCGGCGATGTACGACCGGATCGACGTGAGACCTTCGGTGCGCAAGTTGTACGCCCAGGCGCTCGTCACCCGAGGACACATCGGCGAGCGGCAAGTGGAAGGCGCACTCCGGGACTACCGGGAACGCCTTGAGCGGGCCTTCGTCGAGACCCGGGCGTTGCCGGTACCCAACTCGCCGAAGCCCGTCCTTCACGACGATGGGCCCGCCCCTCAGATGACCACCGCGATCACGGAGGCGACCGCCCGGCACGTCATCGCGTCCCAGACCCATCTGCCACCAGGCTTCACAGTGCACCCGCGGGTGCTGCCTCAGCTGCACCGGCGTACCTCGATGCTGGATGCGGGAACGATCGACTGGGCTACCGCCGAAACGCTAGCCATTGGCTCGCTGCTGCTGGACGGGGTCGCGGTGCGGCTGGCCGGGCAGGACTCCCGCCGCGGCACGTTCGGCCAACGGCACGCGGTGCTCACCGACCGCCGCACCGGCGTGGAGCACACGCCGCTGAACTCCCTCGGCTCGCAGGCCGCCGACTTCGCACCCTACGACTCGATGTTGTCCGAACTGGCAGCGCTGGCCTTCGAATACGGCTACTCCCTGGCACGGCCCGACGCTCTGGTGCTGTGGGAGGCCCAGTTCGGTGACTTCGCCAACGGCGCCCAGATGGTCATCGACGAGTACATCGCGTCATCCGAACAGAAATGGGGGCAGCGCTCCGGGGTCACGCTGCTGCTCCCGCACGGCTTGGAGGGGCAGGGACCTGACCACTCCTCCGGCAGGATCGAGCGACTCCTCCAACTGTGCGCGCAGGGGAACATGACCGTCGCCATGCCCACCGTCCCGGGCAACTACTTCCATCTGCTCCGGCAGCAAGCGCTCGGCCAACGCAGCAGGCCACTGGTCGTCTTCACCCCGAAGTCGATGCTGCGGTTGAAGGCGGCCACCTCCGCGCTGCCGGAGCTCACCACGGGCACGTTCCGCCCCGTCATACCGGATGAGACGGCCGATGCAGCCCGGATCCGGCGCGTGCTGGTGTGCTCGGGCAAGGTCTTCTACGACCTGGACGCCTACCGGCGAAGCTACGACCTGTCGGACACCGCGATCGTCCGCCTCGAGCGCCTCTACCCGTTCCCCGAGCACGAGTTCAGTGCGGAGCTCGCCCGCTTCCCCTCCGACGCCGAGGTGCGCTGGGTGCAGGAGGAGCCGGAGAACCAAGGAGCCTGGTCCTTCGTGGGGCCGCACGTGCACCGGCCGGCGAACCGTCCGATCGGATGCATCAGCCGACCGCAGGCACCGGCCCCCGCCGTGGGCTCCGCCCGGCGGCATGCCGGCGAGCAGAAGGATCTCGTGGCATCCGCCTTCCGCTGACCCTGCCGCCTGCCACGGTCCGGACGACGCCTCCGTATGGCGCGCACCCTGCGGCTGCGGACACTTCTCCTAGGACCGGATCCGAGGGTGTCCGCTCGCATGGGGCCTGGCGCCTGGACTGTAGGCGCCCCCGTGCCGGCATGGCGCCGGGACGGGGGCGCTGTGGGCTGGGGAGAGCCGCGCCATGGGAAAACACCAGCGACCTCACCATCAACGGTCCGTGTTGCCTCGGCTACGGGCAGACCGGGTCGGACACCGAATCGTTCTTGCCCACGCCGGTCGTCCGGAAACTGGACCGGAACGCGCCAGGCGTCACCCCCAGGTGCCGTACGAACGCTCTGCGCAGCGACTCGGGCGAGCCGAACCCTGTGCGCCGCGCTACCACCCGCATGGCGTCATCGCCCGTCTCCAGCAGCACCTGGGCGGCTTCGAGCCTGACCTGCTCCACATACCGGGCCGGAGTGGTTCCTACCTCTTCGTAGAAGAGGCGGGTCACATGACGGACGCTCACGCCCGCCCTGCGCGCCATGGCCGACAGCGTGTGGTTGCCCCCGGGGTCCTCGGCGACCGCGTCCAGGACCCGACGCAGCACCTCCTGGCGGGGCTGCGGGGCTTGGGAGCGGACGCTGAACTGGGACTGGCCTCCCGGTCGCTGCATGAAGACGACCATGTCCTTGGCAACCGCTCGAGCGACCTGCGCACCGTAATGATCTTCGACGAGTGCCAAGGACAGATCGATACCGGCGCTGACACCTGCCGAGGTCATCATCTGCCCGTCCCGCACGAAGAGGGCGTCCGGTTGAACCCGCACGGACGGAAAACGAAGTGCCAGTTGCCGCGTGTGCCGCCAGTGCGTCGCGGCGCGACGCCCATCCAGAAGTCCGGCCGCCGCCAGCAGAAACGCTCCCGTGCATACCGATGCCGTGCGGTGAGCCTTCTTATGCAGTCGCCGGACCACGTCCAACACCGCGTCATCCTTGATCAGCGTTTCCCATTCGGGGCCGCCCGGGATCACCAGAACGTCGCACGGCTCACGTACCTCATCGGCAGCAAGGTCAGCGCTGATGCGGGTCCCGGCAGAGGTGACCACTTCCGTCCCGTCCTCGGACGCGATCTGCACCCGATAGCGCCCGCCGAACTCGTTCGCCGAGTCGAACACCTCGATGGGGCCGGTCACATCGAGCAGCCGCACCCCCGGGAAGACGAACACGGTCACAGTGAGCGTGCCCGCTCCGGGTCGGTTGTGGTTCATCGGAGACCTCCGGGCGGCGCGGGGTGTGGACACGGCATGTTCCTCAGCGTGCCGCCGCCGATCAGTGCCTCGAGAGGGCCGGCGCTTGGGTCGCGGCCCGGTCTGCCGGCGCCGGTGATGAAGAGCGTCCCGTTCATAGCAAGCTCCTACGCAACGACGAATGCGGAGTGGGCCCCCCACAAGGTGCCGACCCGTCGAGCCAGCCTCCCCTACCGAGCGCCTGCCCCCGGCAGACATGCCACCCCACCACATATGCCGCGGGCTGCACGATCCGTGCCCAAGGGCCGTGTAAAACTCCTCGAGGCGCCGGCGTGCGAGAGCTCCAGCGCGGGTCAGACAGCGGATCACAGCTGACGCCTCGAGCCTGTTCACAGCACTTCCCGGTGCCCATCATGTGCCTGTCACCAGCACCCATGCCACGACCGGCGCACTCCCTGCTGGTAGGCAAAACCTTCCAGTCCGCTCATCAGGAGTGGCATGAAGCTACTCCTTCGCGCATGGCACCCCCGAAGGGGCGTGTTATCAGCTGCGCCGCGAGCACCAGCGGCGCTATCGCCTCCCTGTGCAACCGACGGTCGGCTATCGGTCGGCGGTCGCTCGACGAGAGAAGCCTGCCGGCCCGAGCGAGCGGGCCAGTGTGGCGCCGGCGCAGGCCGGGGTGCCTGGTGATGTGTCAGACCAGACATCCGTCCAGGCGCCGGGGGAACAACGCAGCCTGCACCTCTGACCGGTCGGCACCTCCCGGCCCATTCGGCGTCGAACGATGATTGACTGGCTCCGGCAATCGCAGCACCAACCCCCGGGAGAACCCGTAGCCATGAGCGTCGCCTACACGTACGAGTACAAGGTCGTCTCCTTCCGCGAGTCGCTCATCGGCGACGCCCTGGACAGCGACAAGCTGGAGAAAGTCCTCAACAAGCACGCCGAGGACGGCTGGGGGCTGAAGGCGATAACCTCCGCCGACGTCAAGGGCCGCATCGGGCCGGGCGCGGTCGAGGGCCTGCTCCTCACCTTCGAACGGCCGCGCCAGTAGCGGTTGCGAGGCCCCGTCCGTCCTGGAGCACGGCCGCCACGCCGGCGCAGACTCGACCGCACGTATGCGCTGGTGTTGCGGCCTGTGACGGGCACCGGCCGGACAGGGCACATGTGGCAGCGTGGGTCGGCGACGGCGCGGAATTCGTACGAACAATCCCCGACAGCGGGGCGACGTGAGACACCCTCTTTCGGGTGCAGCGGACAACAGGTCGATCGCGCTCGAGGCAGAGATCCACGTCACCGTGGCCGACGCACCCTCCCTCGATCTGGATGCCGTCGTCCACCGGCTCACGGCCCATAGCAAATGACAACCCCGACGTGCTGGGTCTCACCCTCCACCTCACACTCAGCACGCTGACAGACACCACGATGCGCGCCTCGGCGTCCCGCGTCCGGCGCAAGCTCAGGACGTGACTCAGTGACCGCCACACGCGTGCAGACAAGCCGGCAGGATTCGCGCACGCATGTGGGCCGTACCTCGATCGCATCTGTGGTGGCTCCCGTCGATGCCACGGCTCGCCATGACCGGTCGTCAAGTCCCCTGTCCCGGCCGCCGCCCGTCAGCCATACGAGCCATCCAGTGCCGGCGTTCGACCGAAGCAACGGCTGGCTCCGATGCGGCGGTCGGCCGACTGGGGGGGCGCCTCCCCCTGGCTGGTGGACACCCTGCACGCTGGCCCCGGCGGGCGCCGGGAGAGGGTGACCGATTATGGTGATGAAGGTCTATTCACCCGAGTTCAAGGCTGACGCTGCGGCCCTGTGCGGCTCGGACCCCGACCTCACGATCGCGCAGACCGCGCGTGGCCTGGGGATCAACGCGGAGACCTTGCGGAACTGGATCCGTGCCGACCGCACCCGCGGCGGCATCAGCACCACCAGGAAGAACGTGACCAGCACCACCCGGGCCGACCCCGGGAAGGGCCGCCCGGGTGAATGTCCTGCCGACCGGCCCGACCGGAAATCCTCTCGGCCAAGCAGCTCGGCACACTGTGTGAATGCGGTTGCAGAAGCAGATTCCCACCTTGATCCATCAAACCTGGAAAGACACCGATGTACCCCCGAAATGGAGGAAGTGGGCTGACTCTTGGCGTCTGCACCACCCTGACTGGGGGTACCGCCTGTGGACCGACGCCGACAATCGGGCGTTCCTCCAGGAGCACTACCCATGGTTCCTGCCGGTCTACGACGGCTATCCAGAAGCAATCATGCGGGCCGACGCAATCCGCTATTTCCTGCTCGACCACTTCGGCGGGCTCTACGTGGATCTGGACTTCGAGTGCCTGAGCGCGCTCGACGGAATCCTTGACGGGCAGGAGCTCGTCCTCGGCTGCGAGCCCGAGGTGCACACACGGCTCTTGCTGGCGCGCCGGCGCGGGTTCGGCCGCATCGTCGGCAACGCGTTTATCGCATCACGGCCGGGCCACCCTTTCTGGGCCCATGTCCACCGGCAGTTGGTCGGTGCCCACAAGCTGCCCGACCCTCTCGACGTCACGGGCCCCTTCTTCCTCACCCGCGCGATCGGTGCGCAACCATCTGCTCTCCCGGGCCCTCGCCGACGAGGAGTGGGTGCTGTGGCTCGATGCCGATGTCACCGGCTACCCGGCCGACCTCGTCCAGCACCTGCTCGGAGCGCGCAAGGACATCGTCGTCCCGCACTGTGTCACCACGACCGGTGGACCCACGTACGACCTCAACACCTTCGTTCTTCACCCCAGAGCCGGCACGCTCAACTGGTCCCAGTGGCTGCGCGACGGCATTCTGCAGCCCCCCAGAGGGTTCGGCCGAACGTACCTCGACGAGTTGCGCGGGCAAGGGCTCCTCCGCGTGGACTCGGTCGGCGGCACCGTATTGCTGGTCCGCGCGGACCTCCACCGTGACGGCCTGAACTTCCCCTCCTTCCCGTACCGGCGCCTCATCGAGACCGAGGGTCTCGCCGCGATGGCCCGGGACATGGGGACCGCATGCTGGGCGCTGCCCGACCTGGAAGTGCTGCATCCGCACCATGTCCCCAATCCGTCGGACATCGAGGCCGTGTCACCGTCCTGATCCTCCGGGGGGCCGATACGCAAGCGCCGGTCCGTCGCCCCACAAGACGAGGCTTGTCGACGCTCCCTCAAATGAGCCATCCCGAACGTCACGCCATGGGCCAGAGGGACGGCGGCGCCGCGACCGACGTGGAGAGCAAGACGGTGACCGTACGTCGACGTCGCCACGGCACCAAAACGTTCCTTGGCCGCCCGGTGGCCGGACTGTCCTCAGGCTCGTCAGCCCGGCCCCGAGCAGCCGTCAGGTCCGCCCGGAGCCCGCCGAAGGAGCTCGTGACCGACCGCAACAGCCGGACACCCGGACATCGGGCGGTCCGTCACGGCCTCTGCCCAGATGGGGAATTGGATGATGCCGATCACGCAAATCGTGGCGAATTCCGGCATTACCGCTAACGGGAGTAACCGCTTTGACACGCTGGGTAGCCAATTTTACGGTGGCGCCACTGCCCCTGCGGCGCAGATCACCGCGGCATAAGGGCAGCTCCCTACCTCGAAAGAAGGCCCACCGTGAAAGCTCGTGTCATATCCTCCCTGGCCCTCCCCGCTGCCCTGGCAACCGCCGGACTCCTCAACACCGCGGAGGCGGCCTATGCCGCCGCCCTGAATGCGGACCCTCTCGCGGCGTCCGCACCGTCCGGGTACCAACAGCAGCCGCCAAGCGGCGACGTCGCCCTCATCTCAAGCTCCGCGCACCCCTGCACCCCCATGGGCAACGTCACCATCTCGCACTACGGCCACCATTGCTGCTCGCACATGAGCAATGTGACCTTCTGCCACTACGGCCATCATCATTCACACCACCACGACTACGACTACGACGACTGGGACTGACAGCGCCCCAGCCAGTAGGTGATCCGGCGGGTCTCCCGGGACATGGCCCCCGAACGGGGGTCCCCGGGGGCCGCAGACGCATGACAACGCACCATCCTGCGACCCGTGCCCGCTGGATCCTCCTTCCGTCCCGTTCCCTTCCGAAACGAAAGACGGCGCATGCCCCACAGATCCGACCCCGTGGTTTCGGTGGTCATCCCGTGCCACAACTACGCCCGCTATCTGCCCCAGGCAGTATCCAGCGTCCTCGCCCAGACGTTCCGCGACTGGGAACTCGTCATCGTCGACGACGGCAGTACCGACGACACCGCCGAGGTGACCCAGGGCCTGATCGCCCGCCACCCCGACCGGAGCATCAGACTGCTCCACCAGGCCAACGCCGGGGTCTCCGCCGCGCGCAATGCCGGAATCGAGGCCAGTGCCGGCCGCTACATCCTTCCCCTGGACGCCGACGACGTGATCGCGGGCACGATGCTGGAGAAGACCGTCGCGGTACTGGACGGCGATCCCGGCATCACCATCGCATCGACCGATGTGTTCACCTTCACCGACGACGATCTGCCGCCGCAGGTGATGTCCCTGCCCGCCTACAGCAGAGAGTTGCTGCTCCAGCGACTGATCATGTTCTACTGCTCGCTGTACCGCCGTGAAGCGTGGCAGACCGTGGGCGGGTACGACGAGAGCATGCGGGCCGGAGAAGACTGGGACTTCTGGATCGGCTGCGCCGAGCACGGTTTCGACGCCTACCACATCCATGAGCCGCTTTTCGGGGCGCGCAACAAGGACACCGGACTGCACCTGGAAGCCGCCGAGAACGACCTGGCCATCCGGGCGCGGATCGTGGCCAACCACCCGGGCCTGTTCAAGCCGATCACTCGCGGCTGGGCACACGCCGTGCTCAGCCAGGACGCGGAGGCCTGCCTGCGGGACGAGCACGTGCCCGACGACATCCTCACCCGGGCCACCGAGATGGACCAGTTCCTTGCCGCGGTCATGGCCTTGCAGCGGACCACGCGGGTGCAGTACTACCACATCCGGCGGCTGGAAAAGGCGCTGGCCGTTCAGAACGGAACAGCCGAACCGCCCACCCAGGAGGCCGAACCCGCGCCGACGGCTTCTGCCGTGTGACGGGGTACCCCTCTCGCCTGAATCGTCGTCAACGCCGCCGTCCCCGCACCGAAGGCGTCCCCGCACGCCGTGCTCTGGGGGCTGCTGGCGGTGGCCGCGTGCAGCCAGGTCGTGGGGTGGCTGCTGGTCGCAGCCGCTTCACCCAAGCTGGCCAGCCATGTCGGTGCGGTTCTGCTGCTGCTCACCCCGGTCGGTGCGGTGGCGCTGGGCGCGGTCGTACTGGGCGAGCGCCCCAGCCCGCTGCAACTGGTGGGCTGCGTGCTGATCCTGGTCAGCGCGTACGTCACCACGGACCGGGGCGTCACGTCGGCCGACGGACAGAGCGGCAGGCGAAAGCCAAGGCGGCCGCGGTGAACACGGTGTCGAGCCTGCCCTATGCCAGACGGGACCAGGAATCGCCACGTCACAGCACGGGGGAATCCACCCGACGCAAGGCGCATCGCCCGAAGACCAGCGAACTCCGTCGGTATCCCACAGTGGGCCGGTTGGGTGCGCGCGATGTCAGGCCGGGCAGACAGATCGCTGCCGACGCGGGCGGTCGGTATCGCAAGAACCGTGGTCCCTGGTCGCGTTGTTGCTGCCTGCTACGCCTTGCGCGTGGCGTAGGGCCGAACAACCGCGTCGCAGCCGCCCCCAACCGGCGCCGGGCCTGTTCCATCGAGGCATGGAAACCGCGCCACCGGCCCTGCGCACCCGCTTCACTGAACTCGTCGGCTGCACGGTGCCCGTCCAACTGGCGGGCATGGGCTGGGTCAGTGGCGTCGACCTCGCCGCCGCGGTCTCTGAGGCCGGCGGACTCGGCATGGTCGCCTTCCCCATGGCGACACCCGAGGTTCTCACAAGGCTGCTGGAGGAGGTGCGGCAACGGACCACCCGCCCGGTAGGGATCAATATCATCCTTCCGCTGCTCCAGGACGACGCGTGCATCGACATCGCCGCGCAGCGGATGTCTGTCGTCGAATTCTTCTGGGCGCCCCCCTCCCCCCGTCTGGTCGCCCGGGTCCAGGCGGGCGGGGCGCTGACCGCGTGGCAGGTCGGCTCGGTCGAGGAGGCACGGGAGGCGGCATACGCAGGGTGCGACTTCGTCGTCGCCCAGGGAGCGGAGGCGGGCGGGCACGTCCGCGGATCCCAGGCCCTGCGACCACTGCTCAGCGAGGTGACTGAGCACGTCGACGTCCCTGTCGTCGCGGCCGGCGGCATCGCCACCGGCAGATCCGTCGCCGCCGTCCTCGCCGCCGGCGCCGACGGCGCCCGTATCGGGACGCGGTTCGTCGCCACGACCGAAGCCGACGCGCACCCGGAGTATCAGCAAGCCTTGATCCGGGCCACCTCCGCCGACACCGTGCTGACCACACAGTTCTCGGTCATGTGGCCTGACGCACCGCACCGGGTTCTGTCGGGCTCGGTCGAGCGGGCGAGCGCCCTCGACACCGACATCGCAGGCGAGGCGGTGCTGGCCGGCGCGCTGGTACCCGTCCCCGCGTCCAGTCCTGTCTGCCCGACGCGGACGACCACCGGGCACGTGGACGCAATGCCGCACTACGCAGGTCAGGCTGTCGGCGCCATCACCGGGATCGAACCCGCCGCAGAGGTCATGCGCCGGCTCACCACCGACGCGATCACACACCTGCGCCAGGTATCCGCCGGCCAGAATCCCCACTGACAACACACTCGAAACCCCTAAGAGATTCCGGCAGCCGAGAGCGCGCCCGGTCACTGCCGCAGGGCGTATCTCTCAGCTTTCTGAGGCTGCGTGGTGGCGCCGGTAGTGGCGGGCGACGCGCACGCGGTTGCCGCACGCTGGGGAGCACCATTCCCGGCGCGCGTGGTTCTTGATGAAGAAGCATGCCCCCTCCGGAGAAACCGTCCCCGCAACCAGCCCCGGCCGCGGGCGGCACGTAGGTCTGGACTACCGGGTTGAGACGCTCCCAACCGGTGGAGAACCATCAAGCCGCCCCTACGCCCATGGGACAGCGGTCACTGGACGACGGCCTCTGATCCCTTGGGCGCGCTCAGCCCAGAGTGGCTGGATGGCGGCCAGGTGAGGGCAGGGGCCGCCGCAGCACGTACCAATGTCGAGAAAGTCAGCGACACTGAGCACGCCCTCACAGCCAGTCCAGGTGGCGACGCCATAGCCTCCGACTGGTCCGGCGCGGCCAACCACACGTGATCAAGCGCACACCTCCGTTCGGCGCTACTCAATCGCAGAGCCACAGGCTTCCCGTACGGCCTCGACAGCCCCCATATGAACGATAAAAATGAGGGCTCCAGCGTGGGCGAGGGAGAGAACGTGACAGCCGGTTTCCGCGATGTACGGTCGCTTGCGCAGTCCGTGACCATTTCGGACGTCGCGGAGGCGGCAGGCGTCTCTCGGCAGACGGTCTCCAACGTGCTCAACGCACCGGACCGCGTGCGCGCCGAAACACGGGAGCGGGTCACCCGGGCCATCGCCGACCTCGGCTACCACCCCAACCATATGGCGCGCTCCCTGCGGGCGAGTTCACCCCGCATGATCGGTTGCCGCATCCTGCCGGTGCACGCGGAAACGGTGGCCGCCATCCAGGACCGCTTCCTGCACGCGCTCGCCGAGTCGGGGCAGGAGTGCGACCACCATGTGCTGCTCTTCACGGCTGCGGATGTCGCCGCGGAGACCGAGCGATGCACAGCCCTTTGGCGCGCAGGGGCCGTGAGCGGTGTGGTGCTCTACGACATGACGCCGGACGACCCCCGGCCGGGACGGCTCAGGGCCGCCGGTGTGCCGTTCACGGCCTTCGGGCGTACGGCGGCCGACACGGAGCACTACAGCTGGGCCGACGTCGACAACGCGGCGGGGACGGCCTCGGCCGTCGACCACCTGGTCGCCGCCGGTCACCGACGCATCGGCTTCCTGGGCTGGCCCGAGGGGTCCAGCGTCGGCGATGCGCGCGCACACGGCTGGCTGATGGCCATGGACCGGCACGGTCTGCTGGCCGGGAGCCACCGACTCGACGTACGGGGCGACGACACGACCTCGAGCGGTACCAGGCTGATGACGAAACTCCTGGACAAGCCCGGCCCACCGACCGCCGTCGTCGCGGCGACCGACACGCTCGCGGTGGGGGCGCTCCACGCGGTGCGCGACCACGGGCTGCATCCGGGTCAGGACATCGCTGTGGTGGGCTTCGACGATTCTCCTGCGGCTACGGCGCTCGAACTGTCGAGCGTTCGTCAGCCGATCGAGGAAGTCGGCCGGCTGGTCATGGCGGAGGTGCTGCGGCTGACCGGCCGGAGTCCCGGTGCGGACGGCGAACCGCCCGCGAAGCCGCTGCACCGGCTCCTGGCACCCGAGTTGGTCGTCCGCGCGAGCTCCGCGCCGGTACAGACCCCGCCGCCGCCCATCGATTCGGCCCAGCCGCTTCGTCTCTAAGAGTCATCACGTAATGCGGTGATGTCCGTCCGGTGTCTATGTGAGCTGGCGCGCCTGGGTGGCGTGTTGTCCGTACAGCCGGCTGTTCCGACGTGGGCCTTGTGCCGCTCGTTCGCGGGTCGGGGCTCATTCGGGGTTTGTCCGGTACCGGTCGGTGTGTTTTGTCGAGCAGAGGCCCGAGGCCAGAGACATCCGGCGTGCGGGCTGCCGCGTGGGTGCGGCCCCGTGCGGGGCGAGCACCGCGCTGCGGTTGACTCGACAGGGCCTCTTGCAGCCCTTCATGGAAAAGGATCTCTGTGTGGCGCGCCTGGACGTCGTCCAGGCGGGCGGTGCTTGGATCGTCCGGATCATGGAGCCGGACGTGGGCACCCAGGGCTGCGGAGACCATGTCCCGGCCACCGACCAGCCCACACGAGGTGCAGGCGTGGATGCGGTCGGAGAGGGGTTTTGGCGACACGCTCTCCACAGAAGCAGGTCTGGGACAACTTCGTGGTGAAGGTGGAAGCCCGCAGCATCCGACCGCCGGTCTTCTCACATTCCCGGCCGATGGCGATGACGAGTCGGCCGGGTGTAGTGGCTTGGAGGGCTTTGCCCCACACCCGGTACCAGGTGCGGATGTCGCAGTCCTCGACGACGAGGTTAGCGCCGTGTCCGGCGACGGTACGTTCGGCCATACGCCGGGCGCGATGGTCTTTCGCCGTGACCGCGGTCGCCGCCGCTTCGGCGAGGCGAGCACGGTTGAGGCGGTAACCGGCCGACAGCGTGTCGCGCCGGTACGCCTGTTTAGGCACGCCCGCCTTGTTCGCTGACCGGGCGCCGCGGGGAGTTTCGATGGTCCGCTCGGGCAGGCCGCCGGCCCGGCGCCGTTCGGCCCGGGCCTGCTGCCGTTTCGACGGTTCGTACTGGCCGGGGTTTGAGGCCCGGCGGGAACGGTCGAGCGCGCGCTTGCGCCCTCGCTCCTTGCGTCGAGCTTTCGCCAGGGCCGCGAACTCGTCGTCAGTGAGCTCGACCCGGATCGCCTCGATATCGCCGTGGGCAGGGTCGAACGTGGATGGGAAGGAGACGATAGACAGATTGGAGATGTTGCCGTCGACTCCGCCGATCCGGTCGAGTTCAGCTGCGGCAGCGCGCCGGGCCTTCGTGGTGGGTGATGCGTAGCCGCCGGCCAGGACCATCAGGTGGGCCTCGTACGCCCACCCGCCCGGTGCGGACGCGTCCCGGCGCCGCACGAGGTCGATCTTGTGCCACGATTCCGGGTTGTCCAGGAAGTGCAGCAAGCGTGGCCACCGGCCAGAACCCGACGGCAGCCGGACAGGCAGGACCAGGTCGCCGCGGCTACTATCGGCGCCGCCGGTCAAGACGACAACCAACGCTCCGGTGTGGTCCCACCACGTCGCGGCCCGCGTCTTCGGTTTTGCCTTCGCTGTCTTCACGCCCGTCGCGATGCGCCCCGACGGGCGCGAGGGTGCGGGCAGGTGGCGCGGTTGCTCCAGGACGTTCTTGCCTGGCGGGAGGGCTGCGGCCTGCTCCGGGGTGGTCACCGAAAGGCCGAGGCCGCGGTACCGGTAGGCAGCCAAGTGCCCGGCGAGTGTGCCGTGCAGGCGGAACGTTTCCCATTTCCGGGCCGTGGTGTGCGACCGGGCGCGGCCGGGGATGCGGGTGTAGTCCCACCACCGGCCGACCTTCGGCCTGCCGTGCCGGCGACCGCAAGCATCCGGGAACAGATGCCGACTCACGGATGTCTCAAAGACCTCGTCGGCCTGATGCATCACCAAAGCTTTGGTGACGTGATGGCCCAGATGCCTCGAATTTTCCATGTGCCGGTACGCACGCCGCTCCATCCCCTCCCTGGACAGGCCCAGTTCCAGACGCCACGCTTTCGCGTCCGTTTCACGGCGGACGCCACCGGCCCAATACGCGTCGACCACATCCCGGGCATCGCGCTGCAGCGCACGCTTGACAGACCACATGGCCCAGTACATCTGCTCGACCCGATGCCGGACGCAGGAGTCGTGAACATCCAGGGGGAGGCGGATCACAGCAAGCTCGACGTCCTCGCCGCGCGTCCACCGTTTCCCTTTGTTCTTCCCTCGGAACCGGCGAGAAGGAGCATCGGAGGCAGACACGACATCCCGCGGCTTGGCGTTCACCGATGCCTCCCTCCGTCGCAACATCCAGGACTTGTCCGCAGCTTGGCCCGTGCGGCAATCAACGCCAAAACTACAAGGGGCCACTGACAACCAGCCCTCGCGCAGCAGCAACGCCGGGACCCAGATGCTCCGTTCATGCGCCCACGTCTCGCTTACTGCACGACCACCGAACTTCGCGCGTGGACGGGGCTTGACCGGCCCGCAGATGCAACATCTGGTGCAGCAGTTGTGGGAGCTCGCACCGGACACGGGCCGCGGCCGGCCCTGGGCACTACCATTCGCCGACCGAGTCCTGCTGATCGTCCTTGCTACCGGACCAACCTCACCCTGCAGCAACTGGGATCCCTCTTCGGCATCTCCCACGCCGCCGCACACCGGGCCATCGCCTGGCTTGCTGCACCGCTCGCGCAGTCTCTCGGCCCGCCGCCCACCGACCGGCGGGAACTGTGGATCGTCGACGGCACACTGATCCCCGTCCACGACCAGCAGCGCACCACGCAAGCGAAGAACCACCGGCGCAGCGTCAACGTGCGGATCGTCTGCCGGACCCGTGACCGGCGCGTAGTCGCCGTCGGGGATTCGTGGCCGGGCAACCGCAACGACATCGTCGTCTTCCGGGAAACTCTCGCCGCCACCTTGCCCGGCCATCCCAGACTCTCTCGCGACGGTGGCTACCGCGGCAGCGACCGCATCCGAACACCACAGCGCGCAGCAGACGGCCGCATCATCAAAGACCACAACTACCGCCGGTTCCGTCGCAGGGCCGTCGCCGAACACACCATCGCCCGTCTCAAAGATGGCTCTCCCGGCATCGGTGTGGGTCAGCCGGTGCGAGTGGGGGGTCGCTCCCACGGCAGGACGAGGGTGATGGGGCCGCAGGTGAGCATGACCA
>NZ_JBSFJX010000109.1:0-26599 GCF_053598275.1 Streptomyces sp. NPDC001156
AGCTCCGCGATCTGCTGCAACGTGGCACCGATGTCCGACGTACGAGTCGTCGTCATCGACTGCACCGACACCGGGGCGTCACCGCCCACCGCCACCGGCCCGACCTGGATCTGCCGCGACACGCGCCGCGGCACTGCCGGCCGGACCGGTACCTCGGGGATCCCCAAGGGAACGGCGGTCATCTCGTCACCGCTGCTTTCCGCTGACCATGGTCTCGCGGGCGGCCCGCAGGGACTCCTTCAGAGAGCCCATGGTGGCGAGCACGGCGGTCGGCTCGTAGCCGCAGTGCGCCATGCAGTTGGCGCAGCGCGGGTCCTTGCCGCGGCCGTACTGGTCCCAGTCGGTCTCCTCCAGCAGCTGCTTGTAGGTGGCCACGTAGCCGTCGCTCATCAGATAGCAGGGCTTCTGCCAGCCGAACAGCGAGTAGCTCGGGATCGCCCACGCTGTGCAGGGGAAGTCGACCTTGCCCTCCAGGAAATCGAGGAAGAGCGGGCTCTGGTTGAGCCGCCACCGCCTGCGGTTGCCGCCCGAGAAGGCCTTCTTGAAGAGCTCACGGGTCTGCTGGACGCCGAGGAAGTGCTCCTGGTCGGGGGCCTTCTCGTAGGCGTAGGCGGGCGAGAGCATCATCTCGTCGACCTGCAGGTCGTCGTTGAGGTAGTTCAG
This sequence comes from Streptomyces sp. NPDC001156, assembly GCF_053598275.1. NCBI lineage: Bacteria > Bacillati > Actinomycetota > Actinomycetes > Kitasatosporales > Streptomycetaceae > Streptomyces > Streptomyces sp. NPDC001156. The sequence goes on from NZ_JBSFJX010000109.1 coordinate 664, forward strand.
CACCTCCACGATGGTCTGCGGGGTGTCCGTGTTGAAGAAGGTCGAGTTGGTGGTGACCCGGAATCCGCGCCGCTTGGCCTCCTTGATGGCCTCCACCGCCTCGTCGAAGGTGCCCTCCTTGGCCACCGAGGCGTCGTGCCGCTCACGCAGCCCGTCGATGTGGACCGCCCAGGCGAAGTAGGGGGACGGCTTGAACTTGTCCATCTTCTTGCGCATCAACAGCGCGTTGGTGCAGAGGAAGACGAACTTCTTCTTGGCCACCAGCTGCCGCACGATCTCGTCGATCTGCGGATGCATCAAGGGCTCTCCGCCCGCGATGGACACCATCGGCGCACCGGATTCGAGCACCGCTCCCACCGCCTGGGCAACGGGCATGCGCTGCTTGAGCACGCCTGCCGGATGCTGGATCTTGCCGCAGCCCTCGCACTTCAGGTTGCAGGCGAAGAGAGGTTCCAACTCCACCAGCAGCGCGAACTTGTCCCGCTTCTTGAGTTTCTGTTCGAAAAGATACGTAGCGACCTTGATGGACTGACGCAGCGGCATGGCCATCTGGCTCACCTCCGAGGGAGCAGCAAAGAACGGTGCCATTCGAAGAAAGCAGGAAGGACGGCACGAAGAACGCGGAAAGCTGATATTCCACCGCGCAACGTGCCGATACGGACGAGTTCATGTTCTGGAGCGTCCACGACCACCCGGACGGCCGCAACCGGACGCACGCCCACCCGTACGGAGCTGTAGAGCGTGGCCGCGGACTCCATGTCGACCGCGATCGCACCGGTCGCGAGCAGTTCCGACCGCTCCTGACCGCGGACGACATGGTCCGAGCCGGTGAGCGGCCCGGTGTGGACGGTGCGCCCCGGGACGACGCGGGCGAGTTCCTTGATGAGCAGTTCGGTGCCCACGCACGGGGTGGTACCGCGCGGATCCCGGGCCTCCTCGGCGACGACCAGGTCACCGGGGTGCATACCCGGGGCGAGCCCCGCGCAGAAGCCCGTGGCGACCACGGCCGCCTTGGCGAGGGCCGGGTCGGCGAGCGCCCGGGTGACCGAGCGTTCGGCCGCCCGGGGTCCCATCCCCGTGCGGAGCAGGGCGAGGGGCCCGTCGGTGCCCGTGCGGTGGCGGCTGCGCAGGGCGAGGTGCTCGATGCCGAGCGCGCAGGCGACCAGCAGCGGGGCCGGATCGGGCTTCTGGCTCATCAGCTCCCCTTGACCTCGGCGAACGGTTCGCCGTTGACGTAGCGGCCGAGCGCGGTGAGCGGGAAGACCTGCCGGTAGAGGTGGTAGTTGATGGAGAAGTCCCAGGGGAACCCGGTACCGGTGAAGTACGGCTCGTCCCAGGAGCCGTCCTCGTTCTGGGTCCGGGCGAGGAACTCGATACCGAGCTCCGCGGCCTTGCTCTGGCTCTCCCCCGCCGCCAGCAGTGCGAGCAGCGCCCACGCCGTCTGCGAGGCGGTGGAGGCGCCGCGGCCGCTCCACTCCTGGACGTACTTGTAGGAGCGCAGGTCCTCGCCCCAGCCGCCGTCATCGTTCTGCACGCTCTCCAGCCACGCGACGGCCCGGCGGATCGCCGGATGCGAGCCGGGGATGCCGGCGGCGACCAGAGCGGGTACCACCGAGCCCGTGCCGTAGACGTAGTTGACGCCCCAGCGCCCGAACCACGAGCCGTTCGACTCCTGTTCGGCCAGCAGCCACTCGATGCCCCGGCGGGTGCGCGGGTCGTGGGACAGGCCCTCGACCGCGAGCATCTCCACGACGTGCGCGGTGACGTCGGCGGACGGCGGGTCGATGACCTCACCGAAGTCGCAGAACGGCAGCCGGTTGGGGAACGGGCTGGTGTTGTCGACGTCGAAGGCGCCCCAGGCACCGTTCCTCGACTGCATACCGAGGTTCCAGCGCACCCCGCGCCCGATGGCCTTCTCGACCCGCTCCGGGTCGTGGTGGCTCACACGGCGCAGGGCGAGGACGACCTCCGCGGTGTCGTCGATGTCGGGGTAGTTGTCGTTGTGGAACTCGAACGCCCAGCCACCCGGGGGCAGTTGGGGCCTCTTCACCGACCAGTCGCCCGGCCGGACGATCTCTTCGCCGACCATCCAGTCGGCGGCCTTCACCAACTGCGGGTGGTCGGCAGGCACACCCGCGTCCGCGAGCGCGATGGTGGCGAGGCAGGTGTCCCACACAGGGGACTGACACGCCTCGATCATGCGGGCGCCGTCCTCGCGCCACACGGCGAAGCGGTCGAGGGACGCGATGCCCTCGCGCATCACCGGGTGCTGGAGGTCGTAGCCGAGCAGGTGCAGGGCGATGACCGAGTACACGGCGGGCGGCTGGATCCCGCCCCAGCAGCCGTCGTTCTCCTGCCGCTCGATGATCCAGCGGGCGGCGGCGTTCATGGCGCCCCTGCGCAGTCCGCGCGGGGCGACCTTGCGGAATTGGTGCAGCGCCTTGTCGAGCCGCTGGAAGACACCGTCCCAACTCACCACCGGGGCGAGGTCCCTGGCCGGGTTGGGATCGCTCGGGTCGGTGTGCAGTTCGTCGAGCGGGAAGGGCGCGGGCCGCACCGGGCGCTTGGCCGAGACGATGGTGAGCGGAACGATGGTCTGCCGTGCCCAGCACCCGAAGTCGTAGATGTTGAGCGGCATCCACTTCGGGAAGTAGATGAGCTCCGGCGGCAGTTCCGGGAGGTCCTCCCACTTCCACCAGCCGAAGAGGGCGAGCCAGATCCTGGTGAAGACCCGGGAGGCTGCGATGCCTCCCTGCTCGCGGACCCACGCCGACGCCTTCGCCATGTGCGGCTCGTCGGGTGCGTCGCCGGCCAGGCGCAGGGCGACGTACGCCTCGATGGTGGCGGAGAGTTCACCGGGCCCGCCGTAGAAGGTGGCCCAGGTCCCGTCGTCGCGCTGCTCGCCACGGATGAAGAGAGCCGCGGCTCGGGTGGTCTTCTCGTCACGGATTCCCAGGAACTGGCGGAGCAGCAGGTCCTCGGCGTCCATCGTGACGTTCGTCTCGAGGTCGCCCTTCCACCAGCCCTGGGTGTCCTGCCGGGCGAGCAGGAAGTCCGTGGCGCGCCGCATGGCGCGCTCGGCGGCTTCTCTAGTGCCGACCGTCCCGGCCGCCTGCGGGAGCGGTTCGTTTGTCTCGCTGGCCGAGGCAGCGCGGGGCGGCACTGCCCCGGTGCTTCCGTCGGTCGTCGCTGTCATGGCTTCCCCTTCGTGCAGTCGTGCAAATCGTGCTGCTGTGGGTCCGCCGTCGGCCGGTGCACGTACCCGATGGGCGACCCCTGCTCGAGCGAGGTCGAGCGTGGGGAGGCACCGGCCGGCGACTACGCGCGGTGTATTCGACCGATAGTGATCATCTCTTTCGTACGACGACGAAATCCGCGAGCGCCGTGAACTGCGCGCGCACCTCCTCGGGCATCCGGACCGAATCCAGGGCCTCGACGGCGATCGCGTGCTGGCGACGCGCCTCCTGGGTGGTCCACTCCCGGCCGCCCGCCTCCTCGATGAGCGCCGCGCGGGCCGCGAACTCCTCCTCGGAGAAGTTCTCGAAGTCGCTGCTCTTGGCGTCCTCGGCGAGGATATCGCCGAGCCGCTCGGAGGCGGGTCCGCCCGCCGCCAGCGCGGCCACCACGGGCAGGGACTTCTTGCGCTGGCGCAGATCGCTCCAGGTCTGCTTTCCGGTGGCCTCCGGGTCGCCCCAGATGCCGAGGAGGTCGTCGACGGCCTGGAAGGCGAGGCCGAGGTGGTAGCCGTACTTCTCCAGGGTGTCGGCGGTCGAGTCGTCCGCGCCGCCGAGGACCGCGCCGATGGAGGAGGCGCAGGCCAGCAGGGCGCCGGTCTTGTTGCCCTCCATCTCCAGGCACTCCGGGACGCTGACGCGGTCGCGGTGCTCGTACGAGATGTCCTGGGCCTGACCGTCGATCAGGGCGCGTGTGGCGGTGGTCAGACGGCGGGTGGCGCGTCCGGCCTCCACGGTGCCGAGCTCCAGCAGGACCTCATTGGCCAGCGCGAACAGCGCGTCGCCGACCAGGATGGCCTGGGCGGGTCCGTGCACCTTCCACACGGTGTCGCGGTGGCGGCGCTGTTCGTCGCCGTCCATCAGGTCGTCGTGCAGCAGCGAGAAGTTGTGCACCAGCTCGACCGCTACCGCGCCGGGCACACCGACCTCGGGGTCACGGCCCGCGGCCTGGGCGGAGAGCAGGGCGAGGGCGGGACGCACGGCCTTGCCGCCGTCGCCGTCCGCGGGATTGCCCTCGGCGTCGATCCAGCCGAAGTGATAGGCGGCGACGGTGTCCATGGGCGGTGCCAGTCGGTCCACTGCCTCCCGCAGCACCGGGGTGGCCAGGGTCCGGCCGCGCTCCAGAAGCGCGGACACGTCCACCGCGGTCCTACGAGCGGCCGTCTCGGCCGGGGGCACAGTGGGCACAGTCTCTCCTCTTGTTGCGATACCGGGGATGCGGGGGTCTGTCCCGTGCTGATCGGCGCTCATGCCGCCTCCTCGAAGAGGCCGGCGAGATGTGCGCCGGACCGGCCCAGGGCGCCCAGCGCGGCGCCCGCCGCACCGACTCCACTGCGGACCGCGCTTTCCATGGTCGCGGGCCACCCGGTGGCGGTCCACGCTCCGGCCAGATACAGGCCGGGGGCCTTGGTACGGGCGCCGGGCCGCAGCCGCCCGACGCCCGGGGCGGGGGCGAACGTCGCCGTGCGTTCCCGGGTCACGAAGAAGTCCTTCACCTCTGCGCCGCGGGTGGCGGGCAACAGCCTCTGGAGTTCCGGGAGATAGCGCTCCCGCAGCACCGCCACGGGCTCGTCGATCTCCCCCTGGGCGGCCGACTGCGACAGCGCGAGGTACTGGCCCTCGCGCAGCCCGGAGGCCTCGGTGCGGTCGAAGACCCACTGCACCGGGGAGCCGAGCGCGGCAAAGAACGGTTGGCTCAACACCTTGCGGTCGTAGACGACATGGACGTTGAGGATCGGCGCGGTGCCGATCTCGAGCAGCCGCTCGGGGGCGTCGACCGCGCCCGGGGGCAGCAGATCGTGGGCCTCGCGCTGGGGTACGGCGAGCACGACGGCGTCGGCCTCGATGCGCTCGCCGGGAACCTGAACGCTCCAGTTCCCGTTTCCATCAGTAGAGATGGAGGTGACGCGTGTACGGACCGCGGTACGCACGCCCGCGGAGTCAAGCGCCTTGCGGGCCTGCCGGTCGTGCAGTTCGCCCAGCGGGACGCGAGCCCATCCGATGTCGGCCGCGCCCGGGTCGGACAGCAGACCCGTCTTGAACACCATCGCGGCGAGCCCGAGCGATGCGTCGCCGGCCACCGCGTTGAGGGTGGCGACCCCGACTAGGTCCCACAGTGCCTCGACGGCACGCGCCGACTGACCGTGCGCGGCCAGCCAGCTGCCGAAGTCCTGCGCGTCCAGCGCGGGATCGCCCAGGTCCAGTGCTCGGAGCGCGAGTGCGGCACGCCCGACTCTGGCGCGCTCGGCGAGCGAGAGATGGGGGTAGGTGGCGAGGCTGCGCCCGAGGTGCAGGGGTACGGGCAGTGCGTCGCGCCGTAGTCTGCCGAGCCTGCGCCCCGGCGCCGCGTTCGCGTCGAGAACGGGCACGTCGAGACGATCCTGCAGCGGGGCGAGCGCGCTCGCGTCGATACGGTCGAGGAACCAGCGGTAGGCAGTGCAGCAGCGCAGATAGACGTGCTGGCCGTTGTCGACGGTCAGGTCACCGCGCTCGAAGGAGAAGGCGAGACCGCCCAGGCGCGGGCGCCCCTCCAGCAGGGTGACCCGTACACCGGCGTCGGCGAGCGCGAGTGCGGCCGTGATCCCGGCGATCCCACCGCCGACGACGACGGCGGATCCTGCCGAGGCCGACGGCGTCGCGGGGTGCCCGGCGGTGTCCGCGGCCGGGCCCTCCTGCTGTGTGCCGTCGCTCATCGTGCTTCCTCCCCTGCCGGTCCGCCGTGGTGCTTGAACGATGCACGGCAGGCCGTCGCAGTCAGGGACGCCGCGCCGCACCGGAGGGTTGCCTGCCGCTTTTCGGCGGTCGAGTGGCCTGGGAGTGGGTTGTCCGTCACGGACGCCTCCTGACGGTCCGTCGGGTCACGCTGCGCGCGTCCAGACCCGACAGACCGCGCACGGCGACGTACGCCTTCTCACGGCCGGGCAGCGAGACCCGGCCGCGCAGCACGGCCTCCGGCTCGCGCTCGATGCGGTCGAGGAGCCGGCGGTAGATACCGGCCATGGCGGCGACGCAGGCGCCGCTGCGCCGGTCGAGCATCGGCAGCAGCCGGTAGCCCTCGGCGAAGAGGGCCCGGGCCCGGCGTACTTCGAAGTGCACGAGGCCCGCGAAGTCGGAGCTCTCGGGCGGGGTCGGCCCGTGGAACCCGGCCGAGCAGCCGAACTTGGCGAGGTCGTCGGCGGGCAGATAGACGCGCCCGCCCTCTGCGTCCTCACGAACGTCCCGCAGGATGTTGGTGAGTTGCAGCGCGAGCCCGAGCGTGTCGGCATACTCCGGCGCGCGTTCAGCCCCCCGCGCCCCCGGCTCGGTGCCGAACACGCCCAGCGAGAGCCGCCCGATGGCCCCCGCCACACAGCGGCAGTAGACCTTCAGGTCGTCCCAGGTCTCGTAGGTCTCGCCGCGAACGTCCTTGAGGACGCCGTCGATGAGTTCGTCGAGGCCGCCGAGCGGGATCGGGAAGTGCCGGGCGGCGTGGGCCAGGGCGACCGCGACCGGGTCGGTGTCGTCCTCGGCCACCTCTTCGTTCCTGATCCGGTCCAGCAGCCTCCGGGTCTCCTCCAGCCGCTCGGCCTTGACGTCCGGCGCCAGTACGCCGTCGCCGATGTCGTCGACCCTCCGCGAGAACGCGTAGAGCGCGGACATCGCACGGCGCTTGGGCGTCGGCAGAAGCCTGATGCCGTAGGCGAAGTTGCGGGCCTGCTGCCCGGTGACGGTCTCGCAGTAGCTGTACGCGGCGAGCACCGGTGGCGACATGTGCTGTTCCGACTCCACGGTCCGGATCACCCCTCTCCTCGCAGAGTCACGCCCACCTCACGCAGCAGCCGGAGCTTGCCGGGTTTGGGCGGGCCGGGAAGTACGTCGTATTCGGCGGCGGCGATCGCGTGGACAGCCGCCCTCCCTCCCGCCACGAACCCTGCAAGCAGCAGCCTCAGCCTGCCGTGGACGCTACCCACCAGGGGGGCGCCTTCATTCAGGAGATCGCGGGCGCGTTCTGCTTCGTATGCAACCAGAGCGCGCACCGATGCGCCTGCTGTTTTCGTCGCGAGATCCGTCTCCTGGACATAAAAGCGCTTCATGTCCTCGGCGGGCAGATAGATACGGTCGCGGCCGAGGTCCTCTGCCACATCCTGGAGATGCTCCACGATCTGCAGTGCGGTGCAGATAGCGTCGGAGCGCCGGATACGTTCGGGGGTGGAGGTGCCGGTGACTGCGAGGACGAGCCGGCCGACCGGGTTGGCGGACAGCTCGCAGTAGGCGAGGAGGTCGTCGTAGGTCTCGTACCGGCTGACGAGCTGGTCCTGGCGGTTGGCGGCGATCAGGCCGAGGAACGGCTCGGGGGTGAGGCCGGCGCGCCGGACCGTGGGCTGGAGGCGGCGCAGGAGGGGGTGACGCGGCGTCGAGTCGAAGACCCGGTGCAGATCGGCCTCGAAGGCGTCCAGAAGGGTGAGGCGGTCCTCCACCTGCTCGGGCGACACGCCGAGAAGGTGGGCGTCGGCGCCACCGGGAGCGAGATCGCCGTCACCGATGTCGTCGACCAGACGGGCGAAGCCGTAGACGGCCATCAGATCGGCACGCCAGGCCCTGGGCAGGAAGAAGGGCGCCACGGGGAAGTTCTCGTCCGCAGCTTTGTCGAGGGTGCCGCGCTCCGGATCGCCGGTGCGCGCCGTCCCGGCTTGGGTCACCGCTCGCCGCCCGCCGCGGAGACGGCGCATGCCTCGCGGAGCTGCAGACTTTCCGTAGCCATTGCCGTCACATCTCCCGTTCTACACTGCTGACCTAATACATCCTATTTCGGACACGCCGCCCCGCCTCCGCGCAGCGCGGCAGGTGTGTGGGGGTGCGGGGCATTATCGCCCCAGTTGCCGCGAATCAGCACCGGTACAGCTTACGTTGTACAACGGAGCGAGGTTCGTCGGGGTGTCCTGCACATCACAACAACACACCGATTGGCGTCAAGATTCCTGACCGCAAACAGAGTTGGCGTTTCCTGTGCAGACACAGGGTCCCGCAGGAAACGTTCCGGCGCGGCCCTGTGGATCACAGGGTTACTTGCCCGTGAACTTCTCGTACTCCTTGAGGACCTCTTCGGTCGGGCCGTCCATCCGCAGCTCACCGCGCTCCAGCCACAGGACGCGGTCGCAGGTGTCGCGGATCGACTTGTTGTTGTGACTGACCAGAAACACCGTGCCCGCCTCCTTGCGCAGCTCCCGGATCCGCTCCTCGGAGCGCATCTGGAACTTGCGGTCCCCGGTGGCGAGGGCCTCGTCGATCATAAGGACGTCATGGTCCTTGGCGGCCGCGATGGAGAACCGCAGCCGTGCCGCCATACCGGAGGAGTAGGTGCGCATCGGCAGGGTGATGAAGTCGCCCTTCTCGTTGATGCCCGAGAAGTCGACGATCTCCTGGTAGCGAGCCTTGAGCTCCTCGCGGGACATGCCCATCGCGAGGCCGCCCAGGATGACGTTCCGCTCGCCGGTCAGATCGTTCATCAGGGCGGCGTTCACACCGAGCAACGAGGGCTGACCGTCGGTGTAGACCTTGCCCCGCTCGGGGGGCAGCAGGCCGGCGATGGCCCGCAGCAGGGTGGACTTGCCGGAGCCGTTCGAACCGATCAGACCGATCGCCTCGCCGCGGTAGGCGACGAACGAGACGCCCCTGACCGCGTGCACCTTGCGCACGCCGCGCGCCGCGTCGTCGGAGCCTCGCTTGAGGATGCGGCTGAGGGCGGCGGTGGCGCTGCCCTTGCCACTCTTCGCACCGCTGACGCGGTAGACGATGTGCAGGTCGTCCGCGATGACGGTGGGCACCCGGGCCCCGGTGTTCTGCTCAGCCACGGCCGTACCGCTCCTCCGCCTTCCAGAAGTACACAAAACCGCCGGCGAAGACGACGACCGCCCAGAAGAGCGCGAGGGCCCAGACGTGCGGGGGGAGGTTCTCGGCCCCGTAGTCCTCGATGAGCGCGAAACGCATCAGGTCCATGTAGACGGCGGCCGGGTTCACCTGCAACGCGCGTACGACCCATTCGGGTCGGCCGGCGAGCATGGTGTGCAGGGAGAACATGACCCCGGATGTGTACATCCAGGTACGCAGGACGAACGGCATCAGCTGGGCCAGGTCCGGCGTCTTCGCGCCCATACGCGCCACGATCATCGCGAGACCGGTGTTGAAGAGGAACTGCAGCGCCAGCACCGGAACGATCAGCAGCCAGGACAGGCGCGGGTAGCTGCCGAACCCCACCACCACCACGAAGACCACGATCATCGAGAAGAGCAGTTGCTGAAGCTGCTGCAGCGCGAAGGAGACGGGCAGTGAGGCCCGCGGGAAGTGCAGGGCGCGCACCAGACCCAGGTTGCCGGAGATCGCCCGGACACCGGCCATCATCGAGCTCTGGGTGAAGGTGAACACGAACACGCCGGTCACCAGGAACGGGATGTACGTACCGTGCGGCATGCCCCGGCTGGCCTTCAGGATGAGCCCGAAGATCAAGTAGTACACGCACGCGTTCAGCAGCGGAGTGGCGACCTGCCAGAGCTGGCCCAGCTTGGCCTGGCTGTACTGCGAGGTGAGCTTCGCCTGCGAGAAGGCGAGGATGAAGTGACGCCGTCCCCACAGCCGGCGGACGTACTCGACGAGCCCGGGCCGGGCACCGCTGACCGCGAGCCCGTACTTGGCGGCCAGCTCGGCCGCGCTCAGCCCGTCGTCGAGTGACGGTCCCTCGCTCACCGCGATACGGCCGTCATGCGTTGTCTCACCCACAGGTCGGCGAACCCTCCGTCCTCCGTGTGCGCGGCCTGCCCGCACAGGTGGTGCGGGCCGGGGTGGGGGTCCCGTCCGCCGGGTTCCGTCTATCGAGCTTGTCAGATCACCGGGGGTCGGCCCAGTCGGCTGAGCCGCCACACCGTGCGCCACCGCATGGGGCGCCGGCGGCCGCACGGAGCCGTCCAGCCCTCCCGGAAACCCCCGAACCAGGCGCTCAGGGCGGCCCGCGAGGGACGGCGCACCAGCGTCAGGAGCATCCAGACGCCCAGGTAGACGGGGACGAGGACGGCGGGCAGATTGCGGCGGGCCAGCCAGACCCGGTTGCGGGCGACCATCCGGTGGTAGACCGCGTGCCGGGAGGGGGCGGTCGTGGGGTGGTACAGCACCATGTCCGACCGGTAGTCGATCATCCAGCCGGCGTCCAGGGCCCGCCAGGCCAGGTCGGTCTCCTCATGGGCGTAGAAGAACTCGTCGGGCAGACCGCCGACCTCGGCGAAGACCTTCGTACGGACGGCGTTGGCGCCGCCGAGGAAGGTGGTGACCCGGGAGGAGCGCATCGGGTCGGAGGCGCGCAGCCGCGGCACATGGCGGCGCTGTGTCTCACCGGTGTCGGGGTCGGCGATGCGGAAGCTGACGATGCCGAGCCGGGGGTCGGCGGCGAAGGCCTGGCGGCAGAGTTCCGCGGTGTCGTTGCGGGCCAGCAGGCCGTCGTCGTCCAGGAACAGGAGCACGTCGACATCGCTGCCGCTGGGGCCGAAGGCCTCGATGCCGACGTTGCGGCCGCCGGGTATGCCGAGGTTCTCGGGCAGCTCCACGGTCCGGACGCCGTCGGGGACGTCGGGGACGGGCGAACCGTTGCCGACGACGACCACTTGGACCGGGTCGCCGTCCTGCTTGGCCACCGAGTCGAGGAGGGCACGGAGCTCGGCGGGGCGGTTGCCCATGGTGATGACCACCGCCCCGACCGTTATCGCGCCCCTCACTTCAGCCTGCTGGAGGCGAGGATGGACACCAGGTGCAGCAGGGTCTGGACGAGCGCGATACCGGCCAGCACGGCGACGCCGAGCCGCTCGAAGAAGAGGTCTCCCCTGATCGCGTCGATGACCGCCAGGACCAGGATCAGCAGGGACGCCTCGATCCCGAGCACCAGGCGGTGGAACTTCAGCGCGGATGCCGCACGGCGGGCCAGCGCCAGACCGGACGAGCGCGGTTCGGAGGCGGTCTCCTTGACCGGCGGCAGGCCGCCCTGGTGGCGGGCGACGCCCACGAGGTCGGTCTCGGCCTTGATCAGGACGGCGCCGAGGGCGGCGAGGGTGCCGAGGAAGGCCCACAGCCAGTCGATCCGCCCAGAGCCCCAGAGATCGGCGGCGCGCAGCCCGAAGCCCACCAGCACCGCGGCGTCGCACAGATACGCCCCCACCCGGTCCAGGTACACCCCGCCCAGCGAGAACTGCTTCTTCCAGCGGGCGATCTCGCCGTCGACGCAGTCGAGGAGCAGGTAGAGCTGGACCATGACCACGCCGAGCACGGCGCCCGCGACGCCCGGCACCAGCAGGGCCGGGCCTGCGAGGACGCCGAAGACGGTCATCAGGTAGGTCAGCTGGTTGGGCGTGACCCGCGTGTTCACCAGGTAGCGGTCCACACGCAGCGAGATCTCACGCATGTAGAGGCGTCCAGCCCAGTGCTCACCGCTGCGCCGGTCCTTCACCCCCGCGGGGTGAACGACGGGACGGAGTTCAGCTACCGATGGCCTTGACATAGTCGGCGTAGGTGTCCTTGATCTGGTCGGTCTTCAGGTCGAGGTGTTCGAGGATCGTGTAGCGGCCGGGCCGGGTCTGCGGGGCGAACTCCACGACCTGGACGAACTCGTCCACCGTGAAGCCGATCTCCTCCGGCAGTACGGGCAGCCCGTGCCGGCGCAGCACCTGGGCCATGAACACGGACTCCTCGTGCGCGCCGCGCAGATACATTGCGAAGGCGGCGCCAAGCCCGCACTGCTCGCCGTGGGCGGCGGCGCGCCTTGGGAACAGCAGGTCGAAGGCGTGGTTGATCTCGTGGCACGCGCCGGAGGACGGTCGGGAGTCGCCCGAGACCGACATGGCGATACCGCTGAGGACCAGCGCCTCGGCGAGTACCTGGAGGAAGTCGTTGTCCCCGATGCCGCCCGGGTGGCGCAGCACGGCCTCCCCGGCCTGCCGGGCCATCGCCGCGGCCAGGCCGTCGATCTTCTCGCCGTTGACGCGGTTGGCCAGCTCCCAGTCCGCGATCGCCGAGATGTTGGACACGGCGTCGCCGATGCCCGCGCGCACGAAACGCGCCGGGGCCTCGCGGATGACATCGAGGTCGATGACGACCGCGATCGGGTTCGGCACACCGTACGAGCCGCGGCCCGCGTCGTTGTCGAGGGTCGCGACCGGCGAGCACAGGCCGTCGTGCGCCAGGTTCGTGGGCACCGCGACGAGCGGTAGGCCGACACGCGCCGCGGCGAACTTGGCGCAGTCGATGATCTTGCCGCCGCCCAGGCCCACCAGCGCGTCGTAGTGACCGGCCTTCATCGCGCCGGCCAGCCGGACCGCGTCGTCGAGGGTGCCGCCGCCGACCTCGTACCAGCTGGCGCCCGGCAGTTTGGGGGCGAGCCGCTCACGCAGGCGGGAGCCGGAGCCGTCGCTGACCGCGACGGCCAGCTTGCCCGAGTGCGAGATGCGCTCGTCCGCGAGCACGCTCGCCAGATCGTCGAGGGCACCGGGACGGATGTCGACGACGACCGGCGAGGGGATGAGCCTCGTCAGTACAGGCACGCGATCTCCCGCCCTCGGGCCAGGTCGTCGTGGTTGTCGATCTCGACCCAGGGGACGTTGCCGATCGGCGCCACGTCGATCTTGAAGCCGCGGTTGACGAGCTCCTGGTAGCCGTGCTCGTAGAACTGCTGCGGGTCGGTCTCCCACACCGTCTTCAGCGCGTCGGAGAGCTCCGCGGCGGCGTCGCCCTCGATGAGGGTGACGCCGATGTACTCGCCGGTCGCCTCGGACGGCTCCATCAGCTTGGTGATCTTCTCGACGCCCTTGCCGGGGCGGACCACGACCTTCATCTCCTCGTCGGCGAGCTTTTTCACCGTGTCGACGGCGAGGATGATCTTCTTGCCGTCACCGCGGGCGGCGAGCAGCGTCTTCTCGACCGAGACCGGGTGGACGGTGTCGCCGTTGGCGAGGATCACACCGTCCTCGAGAGCGCGCCGGCCACACCACAGGGAGTAGGCGTTGTTCCACTCCTCGGCCTTGTCGTTGTCGATGAGGGTGAGCCTGAGGCCGTACTCGCGCTCGAGCGCCTCCTTGCGCTCGTACACGGCCTCCTTGCGGTAGCCCACGATGATCGCGACCTCGGTCAGGCCGACCTCGGCGAAGTTGCCGAGAGTGAGGTCGAGCACGGTCGGGCCGTCCTCTATGCCCGCGGGCCCCACCGGCACCAGAGCCTTGGGCAGGGTGTCCGTGTAGGGGCGCAGGCGCCGTCCGGCGCCGGCCGCCAGCACGAGGCCGATCATGCGGGTTCTCCTTCGTCGTGTACGGCGGGCGCGCCGCCCTTGTGGGCGGCCACCCAGAAGCGGACGCTCTCGCTGAGCACCACCAGGGCCACACAGACGGCGAGGACCGTGAGCGCGACCTTGAACTGCGCGGCAGTGAGCAGCGCGGCCAGGACCGTGACCAGCAGCGTCCGGCCTTCGTGCCCGCCGATCGCGCGCACCAGCCACTGCGGCGGCGCGCCCGCGTCGCCGCGGATGCGGTACACCGTGTCGTAGTGATGGTAGGCGACCGCAGCCACCAGTCCGAAAGCCGCTGGAAGCACTCCGTTTACCCCGGATTCAGCTGCCAGCACCAGGACGGTGCCGTATTCGGCGGCGCGGAACAAGGGCGGGACGAGCCAGTCGAGGGCCCCCTTCAGCGGGCGCCGGACGGCGATGGCGGACATCACCACATAGCCGGCGGCGCACAGGACGGTCTGCCATCCGGCGCCCCACAGGACGGCCGAGCCCACGACGAGGACGCCGCCCGTGAGGGCGAGGACGGGTGCGGCCCGCCTGACGGTGCCGCGGCCCGCGCGCAGCAGCAGCTCGACGAGGGGCCCGCTGTCCGCCAGGTCGGCCAGCGCCCGCGCCGCCCGGTCGGTGCGCCGTGCCTTGTGCGTCACCGAGCGCAGCAGACGGCCGGCGGTGGTGTAGGTGGCGGCGAAGGCGCAGCCGATCAGCAGCACGGTGAAGGTGATCCGGGGGGTGGTGGCCGCCGTCAGGACGGCGATCAGGGCCCAGCGCTCACCGATCGGCAGGACGATCATCCGGCGCACCCACACCGTCCAGCCGACGTCGTCGAGGCGGTTCGACAGGGCCGCCGTGGGGCCGGCGCCGGCCGTCGCGGCAGGCTGGCCGGCGTTAGCCTCGTTGAAGGCGAAGTCCACGACGTGCCGGCAGGTCTGCAGGACCATCGCGCCGAGGGCCAGCGCCCAGACGTCGTCCCCGCCCCGGGCCGCGCCGAGGGCGAGTCCCGCGTAGTAGGCGTACTCCTTGGCGCGGTCGAAGGTGGCGTCGAGCCAGGCGCCGAGCGTCGAGTACTGGAGGGAGTAGCGGGCGAGCTGCCCGTCGGTGCAGTCGAGGACGAAGGAGGCGATCAGCAGGACACCCGCGGCGACGAAGCCGACACGGGTCCCGGTGGCCGCGCAGCCTGCCGCGATCAGGGCGGTCAGCAGCGAGGCGGTGGTCACCTGGTTGGGAGTGAGACCGCGACGGGCGCACCAGCGGGCCAGGTAGCGCGAGTAGGGGCTGATGAAGTGCGTGGTGAAGAAGCCGTCCCGGGCCTTGACGGCACTGCGCAGGCGTATCGCCTCGTCGTCGACAGCGGCGACGGCCTGCCGTGCCTCGTTGCGGGCCTGCGGATCGGTGGGGACGGCGGCGACCAGCGTGCCGAGCTCGGGCCGGTGGACCGGGACGCCGTCGGCGTCGAGGGCCGCGGTGACGCGTTCGGCCAGGTTGTCGGTGACGGTGGCGGCGCCTCCCGGCTCATGCCGGTCCTCCCCCTCGATCGGGGCAGGGACCGGGACAGCGGCCGGGGGCTCGGGGGCCGCTCCACCCGTGGCGGAGTTCTCCCGGGCCAGGGCACGAGTGAGCGCCTGGCGGGCGGCGGGCTGGGCGGTGACGGCGCCCGGGACGGCTGCGGCCGGGAAGCGGGGGTCGGTGAGACCGAGGCGCAGCGCGTGCAGATGGCCCACGAAACGGGTGTCGACGATCGCGACCCGCTGGTTCTCCGGTACGGCCGCGAGGAGCGTCTCGGCGTCTCCGGCGCCGGTGGCGACCCGCACGTCGAAGCCGAGGGACCGCAGATCGCCCTCGAGCGACGATCCGGGGACCGGCTGACCGGTGAGGATGGCGGTCGACAGACGAACTCACTCCCTGGGGCCCGACGCCTGAACGTCGGTCATGTGTGCGGTGCGGGAGCCCGGGGCAGGCGCCGGGCATGTCGGCAGAGGCTATCGGATGCCTGGCAGCCGGTGTTCACCGGCCGTTCATGAACTGATCAGCCCGGTCTGTATCGCCGTCACCGCGATCATCATCACGGATCGGGCAAGCGCACACCAAACCACCGATGCAGATCAACACAAGCACGACATCGCGGTCGCCCTGTGCGGGCACATGCGCGTCTCGCCATATTCATAGGGATCCTCCCGCCCCCGGCGCAGGGACGGGGTTCACCGGACGGGCATAGGGTGAGGGGCCATGACATGGCTGATCACCGGCGGGGCCGGATACATCGGGGCACATGTGGCGCGGGCGATGGCCGCGGAGGGTGAGCAGGTCCTCGTCCTGGACGACCTCTCGACCGGGGTGCCGGCGCGGCTGCCGGAGGGCATTCCGCTGGTGCACGGCTCCGCACTGGACGGTGAGCTGCTGAAGCGGGTCCTCACCGAGCACGGGGTGACCGGCGTG
The DNA here is from genome assembly GCF_053598275.1 of Streptomyces sp. NPDC001156. Taxonomy (NCBI): domain Bacteria; kingdom Bacillati; phylum Actinomycetota; class Actinomycetes; order Kitasatosporales; family Streptomycetaceae; genus Streptomyces; species Streptomyces sp. NPDC001156. The sequence goes on from NZ_JBSFJX010000109.1 coordinate 16,621, forward strand.
GTCCACCTCGCCGCGCGCAAGCAGGTCGGCGAGTCCGTGGCCGAGCCGACGCGCTACTACCAGGAGAACGTGGGCGGTCTGGCGACGCTCCTGGACGCGGTGGCGGGAGCCGGCGTCCGGCGCTTCCTGTTCTCCTCGTCCGCAGCCGTCTACGGCAACCCGGATGTGGACCTCATCACGGAGGACACTCCCTGTGCCCCGATGAGCCCGTACGGTGAGACCAAGCTCGCGGGCGAGTGGCTGGTGCGTGCGGCGGGCCGGGCGCACGGCATCGCGACCGTGTGCCTGCGGTACTTCAACGTGGCGGGCGCCGCGGAGCCGGAGCTGGCCGACACGGGCATCTTCAACGTCGTGCCGATGGTCTTCGACCGGCTGACCCACGGCGAGGCCCCGCGGATCTTCGGCGACGACTATCCGACGCCGGACGGCACCTGCGTACGCGACTACATCCACGTCGCCGATCTCGCCGAGGCACACCTCGCGGCGGCCCGGCGGCTGGCCGGGGGCTCGACGGGCGACCTCACCGTGAACATCGGCCGCGGCGAGGGCGTCTCGGTACGGGAGCTCGTCACGCTCATCGGCGAGGTGACCGGGGACACCACGCCCGCGATCGTCGAGCCGCGCCGTCCCGGTGACGCCGCGCGCGCGGTCGGGTCCTGCGCGCTGGCCGAGCGGGAGCTGGGCTGGAGCGCGCAGCGCGGGGTGCGCGAGATGGTGGAGTCGGCATGGCAGGGCTGGCAGCTGCACCACCCGCAGCAGCGTCACGGCTGACCGAGCGCCTCCGGCGTCCCCAGGACGCCGGAGGGATCGCGCTCGACTGTCCCGGAAGGACACCTCGTCGTGAGGTAGGGGTGGGCTCCGGCGTACGGGCGCGCGTCCGGACGCCGTATGTGCGGTGGGCGCCCCCCGGCAGGGCGGCTCCGCCTCCCCGGCGCCGGGAACGATCAGGTGTCCCGCCGCTCACGGCGTCTGTTCCGTGAGGGCCGGAGGGCCCGTCCGGACGGCCGGGCTGGGACATGCGGGGAGTCACGAAGTGCCGGGAGTGCCGGATTCGTACGGCAGACTTGGGGCTGGACAACCGATGCGAAGGATAGGTATGCCGATCACACCCGCCAGCGCGGCGCACCATGCGTCGAACGGCGCCGCCGAGGCGATTCTGCTGGAGCTCGTCGACGAGAACGGCACCACGATCGGCACGGCGGAGAAGCTCGCCGCCCATCAACCGCCGGGCCGCCTCCACCGCGCGTTCTCGGTGTTCCTCTTCGACGAGCACGGTCGGCTGCTGCTCCAGCAGCGGGCGCTGGGCAAATACCACTCCCCCGGTGTCTGGTCGAACACCTGCTGCGGCCACCCCTATCCGGGCGAGGCCCCCTTCGCGGCGGCGGCCCGCCGGACCTACGAGGAACTGGGTGTCTCCCCGTCGCTGCTCGCGGAGGCCGGCACGGTCCGCTACAACCACCCCGATCCGGCCTCGGGTCTGGTGGAGCAGGAGTACAACCACCTCTTCGTCGGGCTGGTGCAGTCCTCTCCGCGCCCGGACCCGGAGGAGGTCGGCGCAACGGCCTTCGTGAGCGCGGAGGAGCTGGCGGAGCGGCACGCCAAGGACACGTTCTCCTCGTGGTTCATGACCGTCCTGGAGGCGGCGCGGCCGGCGGTCCGAGAGCTGACCGGGCCCACCGCCGGCTGGTGATCCGAAGGTCCGTCCGGCCCGCCCGGCCGGACGGACTCAGCCGCCCCTGGTGAGCCTGACGCCCCTTGCGCGAATCACACGAACCCCGGGTGCTTGAGCGGAAGCGCGGCCCAGATCACCTTGCCCCCGCTCGCCGTGTGCTCGACGTCGCAGACCCCGGCCGCCTCCCTGGTGATCTCGCGGACCAGAAGCAGCCCCCGGCCACCGGTCCGCCCGTGATCGGTCTCCAGGGCACTCGGCCGGTACGGATGCTCGTCCTCCACCGACACCCGCACCCACTCGGGGCCGACGGCGACCTCCACCGCGAGCATCGGCGACAGCAGCGCCGCGTGCCGCACCGCGTTGGTGACCAGTTCGGACACGATCAGCAGCAGTGCGTACACGGTGTCGTCCGATGCGGGCACGCCCTGGCGGGCGAGCAGATCGCGGACGGCGTGCCGCGCCTGCGGCACCGAGACGTCCACGGCGGCGGCGGTGAACCGCCACACCCCCTCGTACGGCAGTGGCCCCGATGCTCTGCGGCCGTCCGGAGCCTCCCCGCCGCCTTCAGGGCGCGAGCCGAACCCCCGCCCTTGGTTCTCCATCGTCCGGTCGCCACCCTTGCGCTCGATTGTCACCACACGTCGAGTGTTGGGAATGCGCTGGTCCGTCCCGAATGACTGAGCACAAGTCGGCTGATATCGACGACATCTGACCGTTGACGCATGACGCGGTCAACTCAATGACCGGATCCTGTCCATGTCGCGCCGACTTCGGAACTCTTCGGGTTGTACGGGTTGCGCGCCGACTCGTCCGTCCCGTGCGCCCGACCCTTCTTGATCACGGGTTCCACGGGTGCGGATAGCATCCGGCGCATGGAGCCGCAACTGCTGCACCGCGTCACCGACGGGGTCGCGACCGTCGTCATCCACCACCCGGCCAAGCGCAATGCGATGACGGCCGGCATGTGGGAGGCGCTGCCGCCGCTGCTCGAGACGCTGGCCGCCGATGCGGCCGTCCGGGTGCTGGTGCTCACCGGTGAGGGCGGCACGTTCTGCGCGGGCGCCGACATCTCCACGTTGCGGGGATCGCCGCAGCGCGCGCAGACCCTCGCCGTGCTCGCCGAGGAGGCGCTGGCCGCGTTCCCGAAGCCGACCCTGGCGGCGATCCGCGGCCACTGCGTGGGCGGTGGGTCACAGCTCGCCGCCGCCTGCGACCTGCGGTTCGCGGAGGAGGGCGCTCTGTTCGGGGTGACGCCGGCCAAGCTCGGCATCGTCTACCCGGCCTCCTCCACCCGCCGGCTGGTGTCGCTGGTGGGTCCTGGCGCCGCCAAGTACCTCTTGTTCTCCGGTGAGTTGATCGACGCGGCACGCGCACTGCGGACGGGCCTGCTCGACGAGGTGCTGCCCGAGAGTGAACTCGCCAAGCGGGTCGCCGAGTTCACCCGCGTGCTTGCCTCCCGTTCGCAGCTGACGCAGGCAGCGGCCAAGGAGTTCGCGAACGGGCGCACGGACCGGGACGCGCACTGGGCCGAGCAGGCACGCGGCAGCGACGACACCGCGGAGGGCGTTGCGGCGTTCCTGGAGCGCAGGCAGCCGCGGTTCACCTGGACTACGTCAGGGTGAAGCGGCTCTTCGTACGGAACTCCGCGACGAGGTGCGCGGGCGCCTTGTCCGGGGATCCCGCATCGTAGGGCGGCTGCGGGTCGTACTCGGTCAGCAGTTGTACGGCCTGGGCGTGCTCGTCGCCCGCGATGCGGCCGAGCAGGGTGAGCCCCATGTCGATGCCGGAGGAGACGCCGGCGGCGGTGACGTACTTGCCGTCGAAGACGACGCGTTCGCCCGTGGGCTGCGCACCGAACTGCGCGAGGAAGTCCAGGGCCAGCCAGTGCGAGGTGGCGCGGCGGCCACGGAGCAGCCCTGCGGCGGCGAGCAGCAGGGAGCCGGTGCACACGGACGTCGTCCAGGTACTGGTGGCGTCTGCGGAGCGCAACCAGCCGAGGAGTGCCTCGTTCTCCATCTGCGGGGTCTGGCCTGGTCCGCCGGGGACGACGACGATGTCCGGGGCGGGCACCTCGGCCAGGGTCCGGTCGGCGGTGAGCGCGAGGGCGCCGGTGTCGCTGCGCACAGGCCCGGACCGCTCGGCGACGAAGACGGTCTCCGCGCCCGGAAGCCGACCGAGGGTTTCGTACGGGCCCACGGCGTCGAGGGCCGTGAACCGGTCGAAGAGGACGATCGCGATCTGCATGGGCTTCCTTTCGGTCAGGGTCGGTTGCCGTGTGGTCCGAGGTGATCAGTGGGTGGCTGCCGGGCGGAAGCGGCGCCGGTACTCCGCCGGGGCCGCACCGAGTGCCTTCACGAAGGCGCGGCGCATCGCCTCGGGGGTGCCGTAGCCGCTGGCGCGGGAGATCTGTTCGATGCCGTCGGCGGTGTCCTCCAGGAGGCGCCGGGCGTGTTCGAGGCGGACGCGGTCCACGTAGCGGCCCGGCGTCATCCCGGTCTCGGCCTGGAAGGCGCGGGCGAAGTGCCTGGGCGAGAGCCGGGCGCGGGTGGCGAGCGTGTCCACGCAGAGGTCGTGGCCCGGGTGCTCGGTCATCCACTGCTGGACTTCGCGCAGGGGTTCGCGCCGCGCCGTCTGGGCGGCGAGCTGGGCGCTGAACTGGGCCTGGTTGCCGGGGCGGCGCAGGAAGACGACGAGATGGCGGGCGATGGACAGGGCGGCCTCGCGGCCCAGGTCCTCCTCCACGAGGGCCAGTGCGAGGTCGATGCCCGAGGTGACGCCGGCCGAGGTGGCGACATGGCCGTCGCGTACGTAGATGGGGTCGGGGTCGACCTCGATCTCCGGGTGGTTGCGGGCCAGCGTGTCGCAGTAGGCCCAATGGGTGGTCGCACGGCGGCCGTCGAGGAGGCCCGCTCGGGCGAGGAGGATCGCTCCGGTGCAGATGGAGACCAGACGGCCGGCGTGCGGACCGTGCTCCCGCAGCCAGTCCACCAGTCGCGGGTCGGGACTCCGGGTGCCCTGGCCGCCCGGGACGATGAGCGTCTGCGGAGGGGGCGCCTCAGCCAGCGCACGGTCCGGGACGAGTGTGAGGCCGCTCGAGGTGCGGACGGGCGCGCCGTCGAGTGAGGCGGTGACGATGCGATACGTGCCGGGAAAGCCGGTCTCGGCACCTGCGAAGACCTCGACCGGACCGGTGACGTCGAGACTCTGCACAGCGTCGAAGAGGACGACCAGGAGGGTGCGCATGACCTCGATTCTTGGCGGACCCCCAGGACGGCTGCAAGGACGAGCAGCCCACCTTTCCTGCCATCGCGATCCCGGCCGTTCCCTACGTACCGACCAGTCGGTAACGTGCCGGGCATGACCACTCCCCTTCCGGAGCGCGCCGGGCGGCGCTGCCACAACGTGATCAATCCGCTGCACTCGACGCACTACTGCTCACCGGATCTGGACCGGGAACTGACCGCTTTGGGCCTCGCCGACCGGAGGGCCGCCTACTTGGCGGTCAGGGCCGCCGCGATGGGACCGGTGGGGGCAGGCGTGGTGACGGCGACGTTCTACAACTTCCGGCCCGGGCTGGTGGCGCTGCACCTGCCCGCCGTGTGGGAGACGGCCCGGCCAAAGGCGGTGCTCGCCGCCCGCATGCGCGCCGTCGACGCGACACTGCGGCGGCTGCTCGGCGAGGAGTGCGTGGCTTCGAAGGAGATGGCGGAGGCCGCGGAACTCGCACTGCGCGCGACGGAGGCCTGCACCGCACATGCCCGCCCGCTGTACGCCGCGCACGCCGACCTGCCCGTGCCCGAGGAGCCGCACCTGGCGTTCTGGCACGCGGCCACACTCCTGCGGGAGCACCGCGGCGACGGCCATGTGGCGGTGCTGCTGGGCGCGGAACTCGGTCCGGTCGAGGCGCTGGTGACGCACGCGGCGACCGGCAAGGGCATGGCCCCGAAGTGGGCTCTGGCCACGCGCGGCTGGAGCAGGGAGGACTGGGACGCGGCGTCCGCGCGGCTGCGCGAGCGCGGGCTGATCGACGCGGACGGCGAGCTGACCGAACACGGCACCGCACTGCGCAAGGAGTTGGAGGTGCAGACCGACCGCCTCGACCGGGCTCCCTACGAATACCTCGGTGCCGCGGGCGTCGAGCGGCTGACGGAGCTGGCGGGCGGGCTGCTCGCCGCGGTCCTGGTGGCCGGGGCCTTTCCCCAGGGCATGATCGGCAAGGGATGAGGTACCCGGACGTCGTATCGGCGGACACGCCGGGACGACGAAAGGGAGTTCTGTGGTCCGTGCGATCGCAGACGTGCTGCGCCGGGCGGTCGATGCCGCCGCCGTGGTGACCCTGCCGTTCCGGGCTCCGGCCCGGCTGTCCTGCGGCGTCCCGGCCAGGGTGCGGGGCGGCGCCCACCGGGTGTGGGGAGCCGGTCACGCGGGGCGGTCCAGTGGCGGAGACCGCCCCCGCGCGACCCGAAACCGCCCGTGTTCCCGCCCTGAGCTCCTGCTGTCGGTGCGACCTGCCACAATTGCCGCGCAACCTCAGTGGAGAAGGCGGTACGGGATCGTGACGACACCCCTCGTAGGGTCCATCGAAGGCAGGATCGCCGAGGAGCTCGGCGTACGGGAGCGGCAGGTGAAGGCCGCGGTCGAACTGCTCGACGGCGGTTCGACGGTGCCCTTCATCGCCCGCTACCGCAAGGAAGCGACCGAGATGCTCGACGACGCGCAGCTGCGCACGCTCGAGGAGCGGCTGCGCTATCTGCGGGAGCTGGAGGAGCGGCGCACGGCGATCCTGGAGTCGGTGCGCGAGCAGGGCAAGCTCACCGACGAGCTGGAGGCGCAGATCCGGGGCGCCGAGACCAAGGCGCGACTGGAGGACATCTACCTCCCCTACAAGCCGAAGCGGCGCACCAAGGCGCAGATCGCCCGCGAGGCGGGGCTGGAGCCGCTGGCCGAGGGCCTGCTCGGCGACCCGACGGTGGAGCCGCTCGCCGCGGCCGCCGCCTTCGTCGACGCCGACAAGGGGGTGGACGATCCCCAGGCCGCGCTCGACGGCGCACAGGCGATCCTCACCGAGCGCTTCTCGGAGGACGCCGACCTGATCGGCGAGCTGCGTGAGCGGATGTGGGTGCGCGGGCGCCTGGCCGCCAAGGTGCGGGAGGGCAAGGAGGAGGCGGGCGCCAAGTTCGCCGACTACTTCGACTTCACCGAGCCCTTCACCGAGCTGCCCTCGCACCGCATCCTCGCCATGCTGCGCGGCGAGAAGGAGGAGGTCCTCGACCTCGTCCTCGAGCCCGAGGAGCCGACGGACGGCCCCTCCTCCTACGAGGGAATGGTGGCCCACCGCTTCGGGGTCGCCGACCGCGGCCGCCCCGCCGACAAGTGGCTGCTCGACACGGTCCGCTGGGCCTGGCGCACCCGCATCCTCGTGCACCTCGGCATCGACCTGCGGCTCCGGCTGCGCACGGGCGCCGAGGACGAGGCCGTCACCGTCTTCGCGGCCAACCTGCGCGACCTGCTGCTCGCCGCCCCGGCCGGCACGCGGGCCACGCTGGGCCTGGACCCCGGGTTCCGTACGGGTGTGAAGGTGGCCGTGGTGGACGCGACCGGCAAGGTCGTCGCCACCGACGTCATCCACCCCCACGTACCGGCCAACAGGTGGGACGAGGCGATCGCCAAGCTGGCGCGCCTCGCCACGGAGCACGCGGTCGAGCTCGTCGCGATCGGCAACGGCACGGCCTCCCGTGAGACCGACAAGCTCGCCGGTGAACTGATCACCAAGCATCCGGAGCTGAAGCTCACCAAGGTGATGGTGTCGGAGGCCGGCGCGTCGGTGTACTCCGCTTCCGCCTTCGCCTCGCAGGAGCTGCCAGACATGGACGTGTCGCTGCGCGGCGCCGTCTCCATCGCCCGCCGCCTGCAGGACCCGCTCGCCGAGCTGGTGAAGATCGACCCCAAGTCCATCGGCGTCGGCCAGTACCAGCACGACCTGTCCGAGGTGAAGCTGTCCCGCTCGCTGGACGCGGTGGTCGAGGACTGTGTGAACGGCGTGGGCGTGGACGTCAACACGGCGTCGGCCCCCTTGCTGGCCCGGGTCTCCGGCATCTCCTCCGGGCTCGCGGAGAACATCGTGGCCCACCGTGACACCAACGGCCCGTTCACCTCGCGCTCGCAGCTGAAGGGCGTGGCGCGGCTCGGCCCCAAGGCGTACGAGCAGTGCGCGGGCTTCCTGCGGATCCGCGACGGCGAGGACCCGCTCGACGCCTCCAGCGTGCACCCGGAGGCGTACCCGGTCGTCCGGCGCATGGTGAAGACCGCGGGCCAGGAAGTGGCCTCACTGATCGGCAACACGTCGGTGCTGCGCTCGCTGAAGGCGTCCGAATTCGTGGACGAGACGTTCGGTCTGCCGACCGTGACCGACATCCTCAAGGAGCTGGAGAAGCCGGGGCGCGACCCTCGGCCCGCGTTCAAGACGGCCACCTTCAAGGAGGGTGTGGAGAAGATCTCCGACCTGTCCTCCGGCATGATCCTGGAGGGCGTCGTCACGAACGTCGCCGCCTTCGGCGCCTTCGTGGACATCGGCGTCCACCAGGACGGCCTTGTGCACGTCTCCGCGATGTCGAAGACCTTCGTCAAGGACCCGCGGGACGTGGTGAAGCCGGGCGACATCGTCAAGGTGAAGGTGCTGGACGTCGACATCCCGCGCAAGCGGATCTCGCTGACGCTGCGTCTGGAAGACGAGGCGGCTCCTGCCCAGCAGGGCGGCGGCGGACGCCAGCAGCGTGGCGGGCGTGCCCCGCAGCAGCGGCAGCCCCGCCAGGGCGGCGGATCCCGGCAGGCGCCCCCGCCGGCCAACAGCGCGATGGCCGACGCGTTGCGCCGCGCGGGCCTGCTCGACCCGAAGAACGGCCGCCGCTGAACCCACCGGGCCCGGACCCCTTCCATGAACGGGGCCCGGGCCCCTGGGGCGCGCCGACGCGCGTCGCGCGGAACGCGTGCACCGCCTGACCGAAGATGCCGGGAACGATGGGCTCTTCGTGGGCTCTGCGGATGACCGGATCAGGCTTCGAGGCGGATCTTCACCTGGACCTGCGGGGCATCACAGGACATCGGCGAGTCGGTCCACCTGCGCCGGGTCGAGGCCGTAGCAGTACAGCATGACCTCGTCGGCACCGAGGCCGGAGAAGCCGGCGATCGTGTCGCGGATCTCGGCAGGCGTGGTGAGCAAGCCGGCGACCATCCGGTCGGCCATGCCGGTGAAGGTGTAGTACGCGTGCATGGCCGCCCGTGCCTCGTCGATCACCTCCTGCGGACCGAGCGCGACATTGACCTGGGCGACGATGCGGGGCTCGCCCGCACGGCCGTGCTCCCGCCAGTACCGCCGGACGGTGTCGAACAGGCCGTCCGCCCAGGAGAGCGGCGCGGCCGCGAGGAAGCCGTCTCCCCATCGCGCGACACGTTCGAGGGCGACGGGCTTGAAGCCGCCGAAGAGCACCTCGGGGCCACCGGGACGGGCGGGCAGCGGCCCGATCGGCCCGGCGCCGTCACCGTACGGCTCGCCGGACCACAGTCGGCGCAGCACCGCCATCTGCTGGTCGAGGCGCCTGCCCCGGGTACGGATGTCGATGCCCGTGACCCGGTGGTCGTCGTCCCGGCCGCCGATACCGAGACCGAGCACCAGCCGGCCACCGGTCATCCGATCCAGGGTGGCCGCCTGCTTGGCGAGCAGGGCGGTGTCGCGCAGCGGGGCGAGCAGCACCTCGGTCTGGACGCGGATGCGGGAGGTGGCACCCGCGAGGACGGCGAGCGCCACCAGGGGTTCGGGGTTGTGGTAGACGAGCCGGTCCAGCAGGCCGAGGGTGCTGAAGGGCCTGGCCTCCGCCTGCCGGGCCCAGGTGAGCAGGGTGGCCGGGTCGCCGATGGGCAGGCCGATTCCGACGTTCATGAAGGAGACCTCCGAAAGGAAGGGTCGACAAAGAAGGCTGCCGCCCCTCCGGCACCTCATCGAGGTGGGACGCTCCCGCTCTGCGGCGTACTTCCGGGGGAACGTCTCGTCGAAGTGAACTCACTCTAGAGCGCTCGGTATTCGGCGAACAAGCCGATTGGCGACCGCGGCCGATGACCGACCTGGGTCCCTAAGAGGTATCCCGTAATGCGGGGTGAGGTGGGCCTTGCCGGGGTGGGTGCTGCGGTTACCGGACGTCGAGTGTGAGGTTGTGTGGTGCTGCGATGCCGGCGACGGCGTGGTTGATGCCGTTGCCGCGGCGTCGGCATTGGCGCAGGATCTGGTGGTCTTTGAGCCGGGCGATGGTGTGC